>JADLGX010000044.1 GCA_020849095.1 Candidatus Eiseniibacteriota bacterium | reverse complement strand
TCCACCCAGTCGCCCCAGTTGGACCAGTCCGCGCGGTTGTTGGACATGGTGGTCGCCCCCACGGCCAGCACGCCGTCACACGCGGCGGGATACGTGGGCGTGTCCACGCCGTCGTTGCCGGCCGACGCCACCACGACGATGCCCGCGGCCACGGCCTCGTCCACCAGCTCCTGGAAGAACCCCGCGGCCGACGGATCCGAAGTGCCGAGGCTCACGTTGAGCACCGAAACGTGCGCCTGCCGGGCGTAGTGGAACGCGTCCACGATCGCGGACAGCGTCATGTCGCCGTACGAGTCGCTCACCTTGAGCGGCAGCACGCGGCATCCCCACGCGACGCCCGCGACACCGTTGCCGTTGTGGGTCGCGGCCGCGGCGAGCCCGGCGACGAACGTGCCGTGCCAGCCCTGATCGAGCCCGTACATGTCCGGGATCAGCTCGGGGTCCGGCACGTTGTCGCCGTTTCCGAAGTCCCAGCCCTGCACGTCGTCCACCCAGCCGTTGTGGTCGTCGTCCACCAGGTTGCCGGCGATCTCCTGCGTGTTCGTCCAGATCTTGAAGAAGAGGTCGCTGTGCACGCGGTCCACGCCGGTGTCCATGATGCCGATCACCACGCTCGGCGATCCCGTCGCGTGGTCCCACGCCTGGCGGGCGCGCACGCCCGCGGCGCTGGTGCCCAGATGCCACTGGTACGCCAGGTAGGGATCGTTGGGCACCGCGTGCAATTGCAGACGCAGGTTGGGCGAGGCTGCGATGGCATCGCCGCTGGCGACGAGCGCGCGCGCGACGGCGTAGGGGTCGAACGCGGGATCGTCGCTCCAGAGCCGCAGCGCGGCGCGGGCGGACGCCCCTTCGGGCCCGATCTCCTCCACGCGCGCGATGCCCAGGTCCTCGAGCCGCGCCGCGAACGCCGGGTTGCGCGCGCCGCCGGCCGCCGCGGACTCGAGCGCGCCGGCGCGCGGAGCCAGCACGAGCACCTGGCCGGGCACGTACGGAGGCCGGGGGCCGAACGAGGGCAGCACGCGCCCCGGGGGTACGGGCGCGTACGCGAAGGCCGGGGCGGTGAGCGCGAAGGCGAGCAGCGAGGCGAGTGCGAGTGGCGGAGTGCGCATGGGAAAAGTCTGCGCGGCTCCCGGCGCGCGGCCCAAGACAAATCACCCCTGGGGCCGGGCGCGAGCCGGGATTCGCGGCCCATTCGTGCGAAATGCAGCGCGTTGCGGCTGTGACGGAACCGCGGACCCCTCGTCCCATGAGTGCGCCCGGATGCGCCGAACCCATGATCCCCGTTCGTCCCGCTCCATTTGGCCCGCACATCTCGATTCGACACTTCCCGGAGGCCGGACTTGAACACCCCGTTGCGGATGCACGCCCTCGTCGCGCTGTTGTGGATCGCCACCGCCACGACCGCCCAGGCCCAGGGCGTCGGCATCAACGCCACCGGCGCCGCGGCCGACACGTCGGCGCTCCTCGACCTCGCCGCGACCAACAAGGGCTTCCTGCCCCCGCGCATGACGTCGGCGCAGCGCGCCGCCATCGCGCTGCCCGCGACCGGGCTGCTCGTGTACCAGACCGACGGCACGCCCGGCGTGTACTACAACGCCGGCACCCCGGCCGCTCCCTCCTGGAAGCTCGTGCTCGACAGCGCGAGCGGCACCAACCCATGGACGGTGAACGCTCCCCACATTTCGTACGGCGCCGGCAATGTCGGCATCCAGCGCGCGGTCCCCGCCGCACGGCTCGACGTGCTCGGCGGCAACTGGGACGTGACGAACGGCGAGGGCGACTTCCGGATTGGCGACGGCCTCACGCGAATCAAGTTCGGCATCGCCACCTCGGGCGGCGGCACGGGCGCCGCGACGATCATGGAGCACGGTCCGGCGGGCGCTTACAACGTGCTGTCGCTGGGCACGCAGGGCACCAAAGTGCTGCACGTGAACGGCGTCAACCAGCGCGTGGGCATCGGCACCGACGCGCCGACCGCGCCGCTCGGGTTCGCGGCGAGCGTCGGCAAGAAGATCACGCTGTATCCGGGCGTGGGCGGCGACTACGGATTCGGGATCAGCGGCGGTCGCATGCAGCTGTTCGCCGATCCCGGCGCCACGGACATCGCGCTGGGTGTGGACAACGCCGGCACGTTCACCGAGCGCTTCGCGTTCCGCACGAACGGCTCGATGGCGGTGAACGGCAACGCGGGCGCGGCCGGGCAGGTGCTGCAGAGCAACGGCGCCGGCGCCGCCGCGACGTGGACGAGCCCGACGAACGGGCTCTACTCGAACACCTACATCGCCACGGGCAACTCGAGCGTCACGATCACTTCGGCTTCGCCCTACGGGGTCGTGATCCCGGGGCTCGAGCAGGGGTTCACGACCGCGGGCTCGGCCCGTGTGCTGGTGAACTGGAGCTTTCCGCTCTCGCAGCCTTCGTGCTTCGGCTGCGGGCTGGGCTCGCCCTGGTACTACGTCGAGCTCGACGGCGCGCGCGTCGCCACGTTCCAGCACTCGATGGACAACGGCGGCGGATCGAGTGCCAGCGGGACGTACGCGGCCACTGTCGGCGCGGGCGCTCACACGATCCGGCTGCGCTGCGGCCTGACGTCCCGCGACGAGGTCTTCGGCAGCGGTAATCCCACCTGGATCAGCCAGATGACCGTGCAGGTGATCCCGCAATGAGCGCGATGAGGAGAGTCCTCGTCCTCGGCGTCGCGCTCGCCGCCGCCGCCGCACCCGCGCTCGCGTCCGTCGAAGCCACGCCCGGCGTTCCCGCGCTCGTCACGGGCGGCGGCACGCATGTCACCCTCAAGGGTGCGACGAAGCTCACGCTGAACTGCGACCTGCGGAACTACTCCACTTTCACGCCGGCGGCAGGCAGCGCGGTGATCGTGAACGGCTACCTGAGCCCGTCGCTGCTCGGCGTGACGAACTTCGCCGACCTCACCATCTCCAAGCCCGGCGTCGTGTCGCTCGACAACAACGCCGCGGTCAACGGCGTGCTCACGCTGTCGAACGGCAGGCTGTCTCTCGCCGGCCACGACCTGTCGGCGAACCTCATCGTGGGCGGCTCCGCCGCGAGCTACGTGATGACGCCCGACACGCTCGGGCGCCTCGTGCGAACGGTGGGCAACGCGTCCGCCGTGTTCTTTCCCGTGGGCCACTCGGCCTACAACCCGGTCTCGGTGCGCACCGGCAGCGGCACGGACGTGTTCCGGATCGCGGTGCTCGACGCGCCTCCCGCCACCGGCATGACGCCCTCGAGCGCACTGCCGCGCGCCTGGGCCGTGAGCCACGCGAACGCGCCCGGCGCGAACGGCGACGTGCGCTGGTCGGTGCAGTGGAACGGCGGTGAATCGCCCGTCGGGTTCGACCGCAGCATCGGCGGCGCGAACAGCGCATGGGCGTGGCGCTGGACCGGCACCACGTGGACGCCCATGGCGAACGTGCGGCGCACGGACAACGGCCTGTACCCGGCGGTGGACACGCTCGTGTCCGCGCTGCCCGGTCTGTGGACGCTCGGCGGTCTCGGCTCCCTGCTCTCCGCCGGCGGCGAGGCATCGCCGCGCGCGCTCGAGCTGGCGCCGGCGTGGCCCAATCCTTTCCGGGGCGCGACGAACCTGCGCTACGGACTGCCCAGCAAGTCGCGCGTCACGATCGGCGTCTACTCCGTGCTCGGTGAGCGAGTGGCCACCCTGGTGGACGGCGAACAGGAGGCCGGCTGGCACATGGCGCGGCTCGAGGCCGGACGCCTGGCGAACGGTGTGTACTTCCTGCGCGTGCAGGCGGGCGCCGAAGTGCGCTCGAGCAAACTGGTGGTGATGCGATGACGCGCCTTCTCGTGTGTGCCGCACTGACCACGCTGCTCGCGACCACCGCGCTCGCCCAGGGCGTCGCCATCAACGCGACGGGCGCCGTCGCCGACACGTCAGCGATCCTCGACCTCGCCGCGACGAACAAGGGCTTCCTGCCCCCGCGCATGACGGCGGCACAGCGTGCCGCCATCGCGCTGCCCGCGACCGGACTGCTCGTGTACCAGACCGACGGCGCCGCGGGTCTCTACTACAACGCGGGCACGAGTGCGGCGCCCGGCTGGAAGCAGGTGCTGGACGCCTCCTCCGGCACCAATCCGTGGACGGCGAACGGCAGCGCGATTCACTACTCGTCCGGCAACGTGGGCATCCAGCGCGCGGCGCCCACGGCGCGGCTCGACGTGCTCGGCGGCAACTGGGACGTGACGAACGGCGAAGGCGACTTCCGGATCGGTGACGGCCTCACGCGGATCAAGTTCGGCATCGCCACGGGCGGTGGCGGCACCGGCGCGGCCACGATCATGGAGCATGGTCCCGCGGGCGCGTACAACGTGCTGTCGCTGGGCACTCAGGGCACCAAGGTGCTGCACGTGAACGGTGTCAACCAGCGCGTGGGCATCGGCACCGACGCGCCGACCGCGCCGCTCGGGTTCACGGCGAGCCTGGGCAAGAAGATCACGCTGTATCCGGGCGTCGGTGGCGATTACGGCTTCGGGATCAGCGGCGGGCGGCTGCAGATCTTCGGCGATCCCGGCTCCACGGACATCGCCATGGGCGTGGACGCCGCCGGCACGTTCAGCGAGCGGTTCGCGTTCAAGCACAGCGGCGCGCTGGCGGTGAACGGCAACGCGGGCGCGGCCGGACAGGTGCTGCAAAGCAACGGCGCCGGTGCCGCCGCGACGTGGGTGAGCCCGAACACGGCCGCGTACAACAATGTCTACACGGCGGACGCCACGACGGGCGTCGTGATCGCCGCCTACACCACCCAGGCCCTGCCGAGCATGTCGATCACCTTCACCACGGCGACCACCGCCAAGATCCTCATCAGCGAGACGGTTTCGGTGCAGGATGTTTCGTGCGCCCTGTGCGGCGGATCGACGGTGGGCCTGGACATTCGCGTGGACGGCACCGCGGTGCGCTCTCCCGAGGTGACGCTCGGCAATGGGGAGCGCGGCATGCTGGCCACGACCGTCGCGCGAACGGTCGCGGCGGGCACGCACACGGTGGACCTGGTCGGCCTCGCGTACGCCAAGAGCATCACGTTCGGCGCGGGCGGCACCCGGTTCGGGAACTCGATGAGCGTGCAGGTCATTCCGCAGTAGGCGAGGGGCGGGCAG
>JADLGX010000043.1 GCA_020849095.1 Candidatus Eiseniibacteriota bacterium | reverse complement strand
TGCGCGCGCCCCACCAGGCTCACGCCGGGAACGATCTCCAGACGGAGCGACGAGGCGAGCGCGCGCAGCGCCTTCACGCGCGCGAAGTAGGCCGCGTCCTGCGCCGTGAGCCGCGCGAACTTGGGGTCCACCAGCGCCACATGCGTGTAGCCCGCGGCCGCGGCTCGCCGCCACACGCCCTCGATGCGCGGCAGCGCCGCCGAGTCGGCCAGGTTGGCGCCCTGGTACAGCCAGAGTTCGCGCGCGACCGGCGCGGCCTGGGTGCCGGGGGAGCGAAGCAGCGCCCCGGCCAGCACGGCCACTCCGACGATCACGAAAATACCGCGGACGAAACTGTTCATGGGCGGACAGCGTAGCCCATCCCGTCGCCCCGATGGAGCGCTCATCCCCGATGTGGCAGTCTGCGCGCCATCACGTCTCCCCCCTGTCATCCCCCTTGGAGTTCGATCATGCGTCGCCTCACCGCTGCAATGCTCGTCATGGCCGCCCTGTCGGTGGCCGCAGCACCCGCCAACGCCCAGGGCAAGGTCCAAGGCTTCTTCATCAAGATGGATCCGTACGGTTCGGTCTCGAAGCAGTACAGCCGCCCGGGCTACGGCGGCGGACTCGAAGTCGTGGGCGCGCTGCCCGGCACCGCGAAGCTGGTGGCCGCCGTGGGCGGTCTCGAAGTGGTCAACCTGCTGTCCACCAAGACCACGTTCCAGGATGCCGTCACGTTGCTGCGCGTGGAACAGCAGACGTCGCAGAACTACGGGCGGCTGTACGTGGGCGGGCAGATGGGCTCGCACAGCAGCGGGTTCCTCCGCCCCTACGTGGGCGCCAACGTCGCGCTCGTGTGGTACGGCATCAGCACCGACGTGGTGATTCCCGACGACCGCAATCGTGAGAACGAGATTCGCCAGCACCTGCGCGACGAAAACGAGGTCGCGTTCGGCTGGGATGCCAACGCGGGCGTGGACCTGAACTTCAACGACAAGTGGAGCGTGGACGTGGGCGTGCGCTACCTGCACTCCTACGGGCTGCCCCAGCAGCTGGGCGAGGGCTCGCTCAGCATCGCGCCCGAGTACTTCCAGTTCCGCGTCGGCGTCGGGATGAACCTGCGCAACCTGGATTGAGCGCTCCAAGCGCAAAACGAGACGGCCGGCCGTCCTTTCGGACTGCCGGCCGTTCGCATACTGCGGGAGTTGCTGAGGCTGGATGCTTTTCCCGGTCCCCTCGCAGCAAGACCTGAGCGGGGAGGATGGATCCTCTCGCGCGGAAGCTGTCGGTCCGTGAGATGCCCCGGCAAGCGGGGCGGATTCCGGAATTTATCCGGCCCGCCCTGAGGCGCTGCCGGCGGCAGGCCGCGCTTGACCCTCCGGAGGGCCGACCTTAGCGTGCGGGCCCGGACTTTTCCGTCCCCAACCCGATCCCGCCGGTGCCACGCATGACTCCCGTGATTCCTCCGACCAGCACTTCGTTCGACACCCCCGAACTCATCCGCCGCACCCTGGCCGGCGAGCGCGTGCCGCTGGCCCGCGCCATTTCGTGGGTCGAGAACGAGGCCCCGGGCTCCGTGGAGCTGCTCGATGCCTGCTTCGGGGCTTCGGGCCGGGCGTTTCGGATCGGAGTGACCGGCCCCCCCGGCGCTGGCAAGAGCACACTGGTCACCAAGCTGGCGCTGGAGTACCGCGGCCGGGGCGAGACCGTGGCCATCGTGGCGGTGGACCCCACGAGCCCGTTCTCGGGCGGCGCGCTGCTGGGCGATCGCGTGCGCATGACCGAACTGTCGGGCGATCCCGGCGTGTTCATCCGCTCCATGGCGACGCGCGGCAGCATGGGCGGGCTGGCCGTGCACACGGCACAGGTGTGCGACGTGCTGGATGCCGCCGGATTCCAGCGCATCCTGATCGAGACGGTGGGAGTGGGGCAGAGCGAGCTCGAGGTGGCGCAGACCGCCGACACCACCGCGGTGGTGCTGGTGCCCGAGTCGGGCGACGCCGTGCAGGCCATGAAGGCCGGCCTCATGGAGATCGCCGATGTGTTCGTGATCAACAAGGCCGACCGCGAGGGCGCCGAGCGCGCCGCCTTCGCGATCCGTTCCGCGCTCGAGCTGCGCGCGCATCCCACCGAGTGGCGCATTCCGGTGCACATGACCGTGGCCTCGCAGGCGGGCGGTGTGCCCGAGCTGGTGGACCGCTTCGAGGAGCACCTCGTGTTCCTGCGCGACACCGGCCGGCTCGAGGAGCGCCGGCGGGCGCGCCTGGAGCAGCGCCTGACCGACCTGCTGCAGGCCCGGCTGTGGAGCGGCTTTCGCGCACGCGTCGGCGACGAGGCGTGGCGCGAGCAACTCGCCGCGCTGGCCAGCCGCCAGGCCACGCCGCACCAGGCGGCGGAGAAGCTGGCGGGGAAGTAGGGGCCGGTGACCTTCGGGCACCGCTAAGCCGCCGTCGCCTCCGCCCATTCGACCGAATCCACATACGCGCGATCGAGCGTCGAGTCGTCCACCGCGTCGAGGTCGCACTGGTGGCGCGTCTCGTCCACCGTGTCCCAGTCGCCGCGCTCGTACGCCTTGACCAGCTTGAGCACCGGGCCGAGCGGCGTCGTGCCCTCGAGCACCGCCTCGCGAACCGAATCCGACACGGTCAGGCCGCCGAGGATCTCGTCGGCCGGCCGGCCCACCATGGTGTCCACCATGGACAGCATGCCGGTCAGGAACAGCTCGTGTTCGCGCTCGCGCATGCCCGCGGGCGGCGCCATGCGTTCGGCGAAGCGCGCGCGCGACAGCGCCGTCACCATGAGCTCGTGCGGGCGGTCGTCGCACAGCGACATCATGCCCATCATCATGGCCCACTTGCGCAGCGGCGAGATGCCCATGAGCGCGAGCGCGTGCCCGATCGACGTGACCTCGTGCCGCCAGCCGAACGCCGCCGAGTTGAGGTAGCGCAGCAGCCGCATGGTGAGCCCCACGTCCTGGCGGAACAGCTCCTCGAGGCGCTCCATGGACGCGTCCTCGTGGCTCGTCTCGGCCAGGAATCGCAGCACGCTCAGCTTGGCGGGTGGCAGGTCGCGTACTTCGATCATCTGCGGCTTGTGGAAGAAGTAGCCCTGCATGAGGTCGTAGCCGGCGCGCATCGCGGCCTGGTGCTCTTCGAGCGTTTCCACCTTTTCGGCGAGCAGCTTGAGCCCGCGGCGCTTGAGCGGCTCGATCGCGCGAGGCTCGGTGCCCTTGGGCCACAGCCGCAGGTCCACCTTCACCAGTTCGACCACGTCGAGAAACGGATACGACTCGGGCTGGTCGGTGAAGTCGTCCAGCGCGAGCATGTAGCCATCCGCGCGAATCTTGTGGCAGGCGGCCATCACCTCGGGATCGGGCGGGATGTTCTCCAGGATCTCGATCACCGTGCGTTCGCGCGGCAGGAGTCGGTGGTACTC
>JADLGX010000042.1 GCA_020849095.1 Candidatus Eiseniibacteriota bacterium | reverse complement strand
TCGGCACGCCGAACGGCAAGAACACGCTGCGCACCGCGCTGGGCGCGGGTTCCAGCGTGCTGTTCATGAGCAGTCCGTGGACGCAGTACGAGCGGCTGACGCAGAAGCTGATGGGGCAGAAGGCGGACACCGTGCGCAACGACATGTGGATCGTGAGCGCGCCCTTCACCGGCTGGCTACGCGCGAAGAAGCTGGGCCGCGACAGCGTGCGCGTGGAGAACGACCACGCCGACGTGTTCCACATGCGCGTGGACCGCAGCGGGCGGGTGCTGCACGCGCGACCGGTGAGCGGCACGGGCAAGTTCACCGTGGACCGCGGCACGCCCGACATTGCGGCGGTGGCCGCGCAGTGGCTGGCGGCGGAAAAGGCCGCCGGAGTGATGGGCGCGCTGTCGGTGCGCGACACCGTGCGCGCGGTGGTGGCCGGCGACTCGTTGTGGGTGGACTACGGCCGGCCGGCCAAGCGCGGGCGCAACGTGTTCGGCGAGGTCGTGCCCTTCGGTGAGGTGTGGCGCACGGGGGCGAACTCCGCGACGCAGCTGTCCACCACCAGGACGCTCGACTTTGGCGGCGTGCTGGTGCCGCCGGGGCGCTATTCGATCTGGACCATTCCCGCGGCCAAGGGCTGGACGCTGATCCTGAACAGCCAGAGCGGCCAGTGGGGCACCGAGCACGACGCGGGCAAGGACGTGTGCCGGATTCCGCTGGCGGTCGAGGCGCTGCCCGACGTGGTGGAACGCTTCACGATCAACGTGGTGCCGCGCGGCGCCGGCGGCGTGCTGCAACTGGACAGGGACACGACGCGGGCGTGGGCGGAGTTCGGGGTGAAGTAGAGCGGCAGCGGCGCCCGCAGCCAAGTTCTTCGTTGACTCGCCCACGGCCGGCGGCCGATATTCTGGGCACTCATCACCGTTGGGGCTTCGGCTCCACGGCCCCCCTCGGGTTGCGGCCCGGGGGACATTTCTCGCTGCCTCATCGCGAGGAACGGAGCGACGCACCGAGCATCGTGCGCGTTCTCGGGCGGCGACAGTCGTGCCGCTCCTACCGCCATTGGGGCACTGCCCCGTGGTCCCCCCCGGATTGCGGTCCGGGGGTTTCTTTTTGCCTGTAGCTTCTCGCCCCCGTCGGTCCTCGCGTGACAAGAGCCGCGTTCCTGATCGATGGATTCAACATCTACCATTCGTTGCTGAGCGCGACCGTTGCGCTCGACGGTGCTGGTACGAGATGGTTGGACATTCGCTCGTTCTGCGAATCGTTCCTCAGCGGAATCGGTGGCGGCGCACGTCTCGAATCAGTGGCGTACTTCTCCTCGCCCGCCAGACATCTGGAAGCGCACCGGCCTCAGAGCATGGATCGGCAGGCGATGTACTTGGAGTGCCTGCGCGACACCGGAGTTCGGGTCGAAATGGCTCACTTCAGGAAGAAGCCGCTTCGCTGTCCGCTATGCGCCGGGCGCATCATTCAGCACGAGGAGAAGCAGACCGACGTGGCCATTGCGGCCATGCTCTTCGAGCTGTTCCAGCTGGACCGGTGCGATGTCGCCGTGCTGGTGACGGGAGACAGCGACCTGGTGCCCGCGATTCGCACTGCCGTTCGGTTGTTTCCCGGCAAGCGCGTGCACTCGTGCTTCCCATACGACCGGGTGAGCGATGAGTTGCGGCAAGTGGCATCGGGGCACTCTAAGGTCAGCGCCACGCACTACTTGAAGCATCAGTTCCCGGACCCGTTCATGACCAGGGCGGGCCAGTTGATCGCCAAGCCCGAGGGCTGGTGAGAGCAGTTGTCAATAGTGCGTGACACGCCGCATTCCGCGTGCAAACCTGCGCGCTCTTTCGACCCTGGGTGACCTCCGGGTCCGACGCCCACTTCATGCCGGAGATCATCCATGCCTCGGAGCCTGCCCGTGCCCGCCCTGCTCGCCGTCGCGCTCACCGGATTCCTGCTGGCTGCACCGGCAGCCCACGCCGGTGAGTTCGCCCGGGCGTGGCACCAGCCCAACCTGACGTTCGATTCGGTGGCGGGTAACCTCGACGGCGATCCGCAGGACGAGCTGCTCTTCTACGCCAATCTCGACCAACAGCTGGTGCTGGTGGATGGGCTCACGGGCAATGTCGAGGCGAACCTGACGGGGTTCAAGCACGGCGAGACCGGAACGACATTCGAGAACATCGACGGCGACTCGCGGCTCGAGCTGCTTCTCATTCGGCCCGGCGGCGGGCCGATGCCGCCGCTGACCAAGATTCTCGATTGGACTCCGGGCGGTTACGTGACGCTGTTCTCGCACAGTGACCCCGTGAGCGTCGTCGGCTACTGCCACCTTCGCAGTCAGTCGCAGTTCGAGCTGCTCGAGATCTCGGACACCGACGTGCGCGTGCGAGACATGAGCGGCGACGTGCTCCTGCGCGCCTCGACCGCCATCAGCCCGTGGACGGGCGCGGAAGTCTCGGCCTTCAGCCTGGACATGGACGGCGACGGGATAGACGAGCTGGGCGTGACGCAGCACTTGTACTCGAGCGACGTCCGGACGCACTTCTTCGACTGGAACGGCGCTTTCGTCCCCACGTGGTCCTCGTCGAACTGGGTCATGACCGGCGGCATCAACACCGACGGCGACCCGCAGATCGAGATGAGCGGGTTCAATGCGATCGACTCTCGCTACGCGTTCTTCGACGGGGTGACCGGCGTGCCGGAGCTGGAACTTCCCGAGTTCACGCTTGGCCAGAATGCCCGCGTCAACGCATTCGACATCGACGGTGACGGCCGCCACGAGATCTTCGCTTCCCGGTCGAGCAGCCCGGGCGTTACGCCGCTGACGCGCGCGTACAAATGGGTCACCGGGAACTACGTGCAGATGTTCTCCGACACCGAAGACGCCGAGTCGGGGTTTCCCGTGAGCACGAGGGCCACGGGCCAGTTCGAGTTCTACGAGGAAACCGCCACCGACGCGGTGATACGCGACATGAGCGGCATCGTCCTGTTTCGTGCGTCGTCGGCCATTCCCGGCTGGTCGGGCTCGAACATGAGGGTCGCGACCGTTGACCTGACGCACGATGGCATCGCGGAGCTGCTGATCCAGGACGACAACACCGTTCGCGTCGTGCGCCATGTGTCCGGCAACTACGTGCAGCTG
>JADLGX010000041.1 GCA_020849095.1 Candidatus Eiseniibacteriota bacterium | reverse complement strand
TGTTCGTGATGGTGAAGCCGGGCGGAGCTCCACCGGGCAAGGAACCATGACGATCCCGTTCGTGAAGATGCACGGCGCGGGCAACGACTTCGTGGTCGTGGATCACCGCGAACCGTTTCTTCCCGCGGACTGCGGCGCGCTGTTCGCCGCGATGTGCGACCGCCGCCGCGGCGTAGGCGCCGACGGCGTGCTGCTGCTGGAGCGCTCGGGCCGTCTCGACTTCGTGATGCGCTACTTCAACTCCGACGGTGGGCATGCCGACTTCTGCGGCAACGGCGCGCGCTGCATCGCGCGCTTCGCACTGCAGGTGGGGCTTGGCGCTTCGGGCTCGGTGAGCTTCGAGACCGCGGTGGGGGACAAGTCGGCGCGGCTGCTGGCCGACGGGCGCATCGAGCTGGCGTTCGGCGCCGTGGACGCGGCCGAGCCGCGCACGGTGAACGCGTGCGGTCGCGACTTCTCCGGGCGGTTCGTGGTGACGGGTGTGCCGCATTTCGTCGTGGGCGTGCCGGACGTGAGCGCCGTGGACTTTGCCGCATGGTCGCCGGCCCTGCGGGCGCATGCCGGCTTCGGCGCGGCGGGCGCCAACGTGGACTGGGCGTCGCGCCTGGCCGATGGCCGCGTCGCCATGCGCACGTGGGAGCGCGGTGTCGAGGGCGAGACGCTCGCCTGCGGCAGCGGCGCCATCGCCACGGCGCTGTGGGCGGTGGCCGAGGGCGCCTCGTCACCCGTGACCGTGCGCACTGCCGGCGGTGACGACCTGGTGGTGGCGCTCACCGAAACGCCGCAGGGCCGGCTCGCCACGCTCACCGGCCCGGCAGTGGTCGTGTTCGGCGGAGCCTGGCCGCAGGGCTGATCGCTTCGCCCATCGGACCATTGTGGTGGCACCGCGGCTCCGTCACTCTGGGGGCCGGTCACCCCCGCACGACGCATCCCGCGTCGCGATGGCCGTTCGAGTTTCCGGCCACAGGCCGGACCGTTTCTCCTCCGGCGGACGCTCGTCCGCCATGACCGTGGGGGATCTCGTGCGGACTCTGAAGGACCGGCGCGAAGGCGGCCGCCTCGCCATGTGCATCGTGCTCAGCGTTTCGGTGTATGTCCTCCTGATCGCGTCGATCGTCGGCGGCCTGTACGTGGCGATCTTCGCGGCCGCGTTCGCCGTCTCGCTCGGCCTCATGGCGGGGCACCTGCGCGGCAACGGCGTTCGTGTGAGCGAGCGGCAGTTTCCCGAGGCGCATGCCGAACTCGTCAGGCTTTCGCAGCGCCTTGACATGCCCGTGCCCGAGATGTACGTGCTGCAGGCCGGCGGCGTGCTGAACGCGTTCGCGACCCAGTTTTCGACCCGGCGTTTCGTGGTCGTGTACTCCGACCTGTTCGAGATGGCGCTGGACGGCGGGCGCGCCGGGCTGTCATTCGTGATCGCCCACGAACTGGCCCACATCAAGCGCCGTCACCTGGACTGGCGGCCGTGGATCGCACCGGCAATGTTCGTCCCGCTGGTCGGGGCCGCCTACTCGCGCGCCTGCGAGCGTACGTGCGACAACTACGCCACGTGGCTCTGTCCCGAGGGCGTCGAGCCGGGACTGCTCGCGCTGGCCGCCGGGCGGCGGTTGTCGAAGCTGATGAGCGGGGACGCGTTCGTGGACCAGCTTCCCGACGGCGATTTCTGGTTCGAGCTTGCTCAGGCGTTCGCCGACCACCCACATCTCGTCCATCGCGTGAACGACTGCGTGGCGTTGCGGCAGGAGCTGGGCGCTGCGGCGCCGATGGCGGTGGCGGAAAGCCAGCCAATGCCGGTGGTTTGAGTGGCCGAGCGCCGGTCAGGCGCCGTTCAGCGGGTGACCACGACGCGCGCACCTCGCGCCCCCCCCCGACGGCGACAGGCAGCGCGCTCGCGAACAGCGCGGGCCGCGCGGTGACCGAGGCGGGATCGCGCGGAACCTGCCCCCCGCAGTCTTCCATCCCCGCGCCACCGCCTCTCGGGTATGCTGCCGCGCGACTGTTCCCGCCGCCCCGGACCGTCGGGGCATGAAACGGATTTCGACGCGGCCCGCGCTGCCTGCAGCGCTCCGGCCGCACCGGAGGAACGCCATGTTCGAAGGCCTTTCCGTCGCCATGGTCACGCCGTTCAAGAACGGCGCGATCGACTACACCGCCACCGCCAACCTGGTCGAGTTCATGATCGAGGGCGGCGTACAGGGGCTGGTCGTGAGCGGGTCCACCGGCGAGGCCGCGACCACGTCGTTCGACGAGAAGCGCGAACTGTGGAAGTTCGTCAAGGCGCAGGCGAAGGGCCGCGTGTGGATCGTGGCGGGCACGGGCACCAACGACACCGCGGTCTCGATCACCATCACGAAGATGGCGGAGGAAGTCGGAGTGGACGGCGCCATGGTCGTGACGCCGTTCTACAACAAGCCGTCGCCGAAGGGGCAGGTGGCGCACTTCGAGGCCGTCGCCCGGGCCACGAAGCTGCCGGTCATCCTCTACAACGTGCCCGGCCGCACGGGCACCAACACGCTGCCCGACGTGCTCGCGCAGGTGACCGCGTCCAACGTGA
>JADLGX010000040.1 GCA_020849095.1 Candidatus Eiseniibacteriota bacterium | reverse complement strand
CGCCGGTGGTGGTGCGCGAGGGCAGCGTGTACGTGACCGCGGGCGACAGCCGCCGCACCAGCGGCACGCACTACACGCCGCGCACGCTGACCGAACCCATCGTGCGCCACGCGCTGGACCCGGTGGTGTACGTGGGCCCGGCCCAAGGCGCGCCCGAGGGCGAGTGGCGGCTCAAGTCCGCGCGCGAACTGCTGGCGCTGAAGGTGTGTGACTTTGCGATGGGCTCGGGCGCGTTCTTGGTGCAGGCCTGTCGCTATCTGGCCGACCGGCTGCTGGACGCGTGGCAGGCCGCCGAGGCCGCTGCTCCCGGTGGCGTGCGCATTACCCCCGAAGGCGAGCGGTCGGCCGGCACGCCCGACGAGCGGCTGATTCCGCTGGATGAAGAAGAGCGCCGCGTGGTGGCCATGCGCCTGGTGGCGGACCGCTGCCTTTACGGAGTCGACCGCAACCCGATGGCCGTGGAGATGGCCAAGCTGTCGCTGTGGCTGGCCACCATGCAGAAGGACCGTCCGTTCAACTTTTTGGACCATGCGCTGCGGGCAGGGGATTCGCTGCTGGGCGTGACGCGCGCCGAACAGCTGCGCTACTTCGATCTGGGCGATGCCGCCGGGCAGAAGCTGCAGACATTCGAGAGCCTGATTGCGCCTGCGCTGGTGGCGGCGTCGGAGAAGCGCCGCGAGCTGGAAGGGTTCCCCGTGATCAGCGCGGCCGACGCCGAGCGCAAGGCGGGACTGCTGGCCGAGGCCGAAGCGCGGCTGGCCGAGCTGCGCGCGCTGGCCGACCTGCTGGTGGGCGCGACGCTGGCCGGCCACGCGAAGGGCGCCGACGGCGCGTCCATGATGGGCGCGGCGCGCGACAGGGCGGCGGCGTTATTCGAGGGCGCGGCGGACGACAACGCGCGCGCGGCGCGACTGGCCAGCGTGTGCGCCGAGGCGCGACGGCTGTTGGACGCTGCCAAGCCCGAGCGCGCGATGAGCCGGCGGCCGTTTCACTGGGCGCTCGAGTTTCCCGAGGTGTTCGAGCAGGGCGGCTTCGACGCCATGGTGGCGAACCCGCCGTTTATTGGTGGACTGAAGATCAGTGGTCCGCTTGGATCGGACTACCGCGACTTTCTGGTGAACAAGGTGGCGACCGGGAAACGCGGTAGTGCGGACCTCAGCGCTTACTTCATGCGTCGCGTGGCATCGCTGCTGCGAGACGGAGGCGCGATGGGCATGATCGCCACTAACACCATCGCGCAAGGCGACACTCGCGAGGTGGGTCTGGAGCCCCTGCTAGCTGAGGGCTACGCGTGTCCGCGCGCGTTTGCGAGCCAGAAGTGGCCAGGCGATGCGAGCCTCGAAGTCGCCATCCTCTGGGTCTGGCGCGGAGCATGGGCGGGTCAGTACTTCCTCGAAGGTGGCGCGGTGAGCAGCATCACGCCCTACCTGACCGCGCCGGGAGCAACTGCCGGGAAGCCCCATCGGCTGGTAGCAAACGCAAATAAGTCGTTCATCGGGCCGTACGTGCTGGGTATGGGCTTTGTGCTCGAACCCGAGGAAGCAGCGGCGTTGATTGGGCGCGACGAGAGCAATCGAAGCGTATTGTTCCCGTACCTGAACGGCGAGGATCTGAACTCGCGCTTGGATCAGTCGCCGAGTCGTTGGGTGATCAATTTCCGCGACTGGCCGCTTGATCGTGAAAGTGCGCCTGCGGGATACGCGGGCCCTGTCGCGGCGGACTTTCCTGCGTGCCTGCAAATTATTGAGGAACGTGCGAAGCCGGGCCGCGATCGCCTAGCAACCGGAGACGCGACAGCTCGCGACCGCGCCAAGCGGTGGTGGCAGTTTGCGCGGCCCACCATGAATCTCTACGCGACGATTCGCGGGATGAAGCAGGTTACTGCTGTTGCACAGACTGCCAAGTTTCATTGCTTCGTGGTGGTCGATGCCAGCCTCGTCTTCTCGCATAAACTGGTCGTATTCGCCTCAGGGGCGCCCGAATTTGGAGCACTGCTGATGTCCACGGTTCACGCTGTCTGGGACCTGTACTACGGGGCAACGCTAGAGACTCGCCCCGTATACGCGCCAACGGACTGCTTTGAAACCTTCCCGTTTCCTGCGGAGCTAGCCTCGCTTGCCTCGGTCGGCGTGCGCTACGACGTTCATCGTCGGGCTGTCATGTTAGGGCGCCGCGAAGGACTCACTGCTACGTACAACCGGATGCACTCGCCCGCGGACAGCGGCGCCGACATCGCGCAACTCCGAGCGCTCCACGTCGAGCTCGACCGTGCCGTCGCCAACGCCTACGGCTGGACCGACCTTGCGCTCGGCCACGATTTCCACCGCACCAAGCAGGGCATCCGCTTCACGCTGAGCGAGAAGGCGCGCCTCGAAGTCCTCGCCCGCCTCCTCCAGCTCAACCACGAACGCCACGCCGAAGAAGTCGCCCAGGGCCTCCACGACAAGACCACCAAGTCCGCCGCCAAGAAGCCCCGCGCTCAGACTGCCAAGCCCACAGCCCCGAAGCCGGAGTCCCCCGACCTCTTCTCATCGTAGGAGCGATCGCATGCCGAACGTCTACCTCTTCGGTGCCGGAGCTTCGTGCGCTTACGTGCCTCTGCCACCGGGCTCAGTCAACCTCGATGGCTTCATCAATCGCTTCTTCCTCGACGCCGATTTTTTCGACTTCGTCGACTCCATGTGGCAGGGGTTCTGCCGAGGAGGGCAGACACTCCCCGAGCACTACGACGGCGCCGACTGGTCTTGGCTCGAACTCGAACAGCTACTCATCGACACGTGCGGCCCTGGATTCCGGGCTCTCGGCATGGAGAGGACCTACTCCGAGATCTGGCAGCTCGGGGTGCCGCAAGAGCTCCATTACCTGCGCTGCATCGAGCTGACTCTCTTCTGGCAGTTGCGCGGAGTGGCAGCAGCGAACCTCGGGACGCATGTCGAGTTCGTCAACCGACTCGTGAGGCCGGGGGACTCGCTCGTCACTTTCAACTACGACCCCTTTCTCGAACACGCTCTGATGCTCGGCGCGAGCGTCCCCGGAAGCGAACTTTCTTGGCACGAGCGGGATGGATATGGGCTTCCGCTCGAGTCCGTTGAATCTCAGCCGCAGCACGTTGAGGCAGCAGCATCGAATGTGCGGGTGTTGAAGCTCCACGGCTCGATAGATTGGTTGCACGGAGTTGGTCAGCGTCCGTCACCACCCTTTCGCCCGCTTCGGGCGTTTGGCCGTACGATTCGCGGGCAGGGCTTTCGCGTCTATCGCCATGCCGGCCTGCCCCTGAGACCCGTCATCGTGCCGCCGCTTCCCGAGAAAGACTACGAGCAGCTCGGGCTCGCCGACGTGTGGCGGCTTGCCGAGGAGGCCCTCGTTGCCGCTGACTCGCTGACGGTCGTTGGCTACAGCTTTCCCTCTACCGATGCGCAATCCATCAAATTGCTCGAGCGCGTCGCGGCCAGCCATGGTGGCAAACTGCCTGCGACATTCGTCACATTGAAAGCGGACGCGGCATTCGAGCGGTTCCGCAAGGTTTTTCCGGACGCAAGACTCGTTGAAGGCGGATTCTCCGTGCTGGCAGGGGGCAAGTAGATGCACGTGGGCCCCGTTGTTTGTCGCACCGTGCTCGACGGACTTACTGCGCTTTCCTCGATCATCGTGATCACAGGCGCGTGCATCGCAGCGTTTCGCTGGAATAGATCTCGCGTTCAGCTTCGAGTCTGGATGGAGCGCGACGCCGACCTCGTCGGTGTTTCCGCGCGCCGCACTCGCTACTGCCGCCACGGCGCGGATCGCACGAAGAGCTATCTCGAGGTCTGGATCCAGAACACATCATCCCGCCCGTTTCACTTTCTTCGCGCTCAAATCCTGTCGTCGGGGATGGTTACGCCAATTCTCCTGACCAAGGGCAACGACGGGGTTACGCTCTGCCCTGCGGAGTGCATGAGTTTTGCCCTCGAATTGGATGGTACGAATGGTCTGCGCGAGCTCGCCGCGATCACGGTCCACACGTACGGCTGGGAGCGCACCTACTTGATCCGCTGAGGAAGCAGGCATGGCCGCATCATGGCGCGCTTGGGAAAACCTGAGCAAGGGCGAGCAGCAGCAGATCACCTGGGTGGTCGAGGAGCTTAGAACCTTCGCTGCCGGGCGCTCGGCAATCTCGCTGCTGCCCGTGCACGACGGCTTGGATCGTCGGCGCGAGTTCATCGCCGACGGCCTCTTCATCAAGGCTTACGCGCTGCTCGCGAAGCCGGAGACCAGCGGGTTGTTGCCGATCCTGCGGCGATTGGGTTGCGACGACCTCGTGCAGCCCATCGAGCAACTGCTCCGAGTTCCCGTCGGCCAGGTCTCGCTCATCGAAGCGCTGTGCCTCTATCGCGGCCGAATGATCGCGCATCCCCGTTTCGACTATGACGACCTGCAGCGCCAGTTCGAGCGTAAGGGACTGGATGACGATGTTGCTCAGGCCTGCTTCATGCGCGAGATGGGCACTCTCCTTGGTGCCCTGGACCTTCTGCTACCGCAACTCGAGAAGCGCTACGCACAGGCTGCGGACGACTGGCGCGGCGAGCTCGTCGAGGGGATGCGAAGCGAGGTCATCTCAGCTGACGCCCTGCTTGCCGATTTCGGCAAGGCGCACAGCGGGAGGGTTGGCTGGGGTAAGGCCGTCGCCTCCGACAAGCCCGGCGTGTACATCGTCCAGCTTCGAGAGGCTGACCACGCTGCATTGCAGCCGCAGCGTGAGCTTGCAATCAGTCTCGAACTGTTGACCGCGTGGCTCGATCGAGTGCCTGCTCTCCGGCTTGATCGCAGTCGCCCCACGGCCGCGCAGCTACGTGCGCGTCTTGCGCGGCACTTGTGGCCCGAGAGCCGAGTGCTCTACATCGGCAGCACCACTCGTCCGCTACGCGAGCGCGTGCGCGAGTTTCATCGTCATGCCCTCGGCTCTCGGCATCCGCATCGTGGTGGGCAGTGGCTCAAGGCCCTTCGTCCTGAGGTGCTCGATGCATCCGAGGTTGTCTGGCTTGAGACTGCGCCCACTATCTCGCCTCCGGATGTGGAGGAAGAGCTTCACCGACTGTTTGCTGTACGTCTGGCCGGGCATGATCCGTTGCGACGCCGGTTCTCGGCGGCCGAGTTGTTGCCCTTCGCCAACCTCGAGACCGTGCAAAAGATCAGGCGACATCACGGCTTGAGCCGTGTCGATGCCTGAACCGAACCTTGAGTCGGGCGGTTGATTCAGAGCTTTGCGCGCTTCCGACCAGAATTTCATGCAGCGGCCGACCTCGCATTGTGTAAACTTGGCGTCCCTCGGAGGCGCATCAGCGCACGGTTCGCATTGGAGGCCGCTTGGATCCCCTCGTACTTTCTCGACGAGTCAGTGCCTGTCTCCTGCTGACGTTCGCCCTTGCGCTTTGGGCTGTCAGCCCGGTCGCCGCCGCGCTCGCCACACAAGGTCGGACGGCGTTCGACACCCCCAACCCCGATGATGCCCGGTGGGACAACCGGTTTGGAGCCCCGTGGGTTGGCAGCTTCACCACCTGCGCGCTCGAAACGTCATCGGGCACGGTCTATGTGGGCGGGTGGGGCTATATGACCGCTGGAGGTGGTGATTGTCCTGCCCTTGCCTACTGGGATGGCGCGATGTGGTCACCTGTGGGCGGCGGCTTCGAAACTACGGATGCTGTCAGCGCCATGCTTCTCGACAATCAGGGGGGGCTCGTCGTGGCGGGGACCTTTGCGGCCGCCGGCGGCGTGCCCGCAAGCAACATTGCCCGGTGGGACGGCAGCCAGTGGACAGCCATGGGCGCCGGCCTGGACAGCTACGTCTATTGCTTGGCGAAGGACTCCCACGGGAATATCTATGCTGGCGGTGCCTTTTCGAATTCTGGCTCGACCCCGATGTCACGAGTTGCGCGCTGGAATGGAACCTCATGGTCAGCGTTGGGGACCGGGATTGCCGGCCTCACGGTGAGCGCGCTCGCCGTCGATGGAGCGAGCCGCCTTTATGCGGGCGGCAGTTTCGAGGCTGCCGGAGGAGTACCGGCCACAAATGTCGCTCGCTGGAATGGCACTTCGTGGTCCGCACTCAATGGGCCACCGGAGAACCCAGGCGTGTCCGGATACGTCCGGGCGATGGCGATCGATCATGATGGCGGTCTATTCATCGCAGGCGATATTGGCGTCGCCGGTAGTCTGCAAGTCCACGAGATTGCCCGGTGGTCCGGTGGAACTTGGTCCTCGCTCGGCATACTCCCGTACGACTTCAACCCCGGAGAGGGCATCCTGTCACTCGTGATCGATCAGGCCGGGCTGCTGGTTGCCGGAGGGTCATTCAGCTCGATTCGGGGCGTGCCGATCAGCCGGCTCGCGCGTTGGAACGGCACTTCATGGTCGAGCCTCGGGCGACACGAACTTTCGAGCGGCAGTGTCTCTTCCGTAACGCTCGGCCATCACAATGACCTCATCGTCGCGGGTGGAGTGCAGTCGGTCGCAGGCTCCGCAGCGGGAGTCGCCCGGTGGGACGGTTCGGATTGGCACGGCTATGGTTGGGGGCTCAGCGGTATCGCGCTGGCCATGGCGCGCGACGACAGCGGGCATATCTACGTCGGCGGCGGCTTCTCATCCGTGGCGGACAGTGCCACCTCGCATTTCGGACGCTGGGACGGTGCCGGGTGGGGGCATGTTGGTGATGACATGGGCGCAGACGACTTCGTCCATGCGTTGGTTTGCGACCACTCGGGAAACGTGTATGCGGCTGGGCTCTTCTCGACGGTTGGAGGTGTGCCAGCCGAACGCGTGGCTCGCTTCGACGGCACACGCTGGTGGCCGCTCGGAGACGGCCTTTTCGGCGATGTCCGGGCACTCGCGCGTGACAGCCATGGCACCCTATTCTCCGGTGGAGGTTTTTCAGACGTGACCTCCACCGGTCAGTCGCTGAACAACATCGCCCAGTGGAACGGTTCGGAGTGGATCAACGTCGGCGGCGGGATCGAGGGCATGGTCAGATCGATGGTCGCTGACGGGGCTGGAAACCTCTACGTGGGAGGACTCTTCTGGCAGGCAGGTGGCGTGGAGATGTCCTGCGTTGCGCGCTGGAATGGCTCCACCTGGTCGCCTCTTGGCAGCGGCATTGCCGGCATCGTCTATGCGCTCGCACTTGCTCCGGACGGCACTCTCTACGCGGCTGGGGTGTTCGATCAGGCCGGGACTTCAGCGGTGAGTAACGTGGTTCGCTGGAATGGCTCCACCTGGTCGGCGCTCGGGGCTGGCTTGGATGGTGAAGTCGACGCACTTGCCGTGGATGCGAGCGGAAACCTATACGCCGGTGGTTATTTTGCGCATGCAGGGGGCGTCGCCGCAGAAAAGATCGCCAAGTGGAATGGCTCGAGTTGGTTCTCACTCGGCTCCGGTATTGGTTCCTTCGGTAGCCACGTGAGCACGCTCGCGTTCGATTCGCAGGGCAATCTGCTCGTTGGGGGATACTTCTCCGTTGCGGGCGGCAAGTTGGCCACCAGCATTTCCCTCTGGCACGCTTCGGCGGTTCTTGCGGTCGACGAGCCACTCGTCGGCAGCATGTCGGTTGCGATCAAGGCAGCATCGCCGTACCCCGTTCCTGCCGCGGGTAGAGTTCAGCTGAACTTCGCGCTTCCCCAGGCGGGCCCGTCTCGCGTGGATGTGCTGGAGGTCACGGGAAGGCGGGTGCGAACGCTTCAGAACGGGCCCCTGAGCGAAGGACCGCACACGATTGTCTGGGACGGATGCGACGAGCGCGGCGTTCGATTGGCGTCGGGCGTTTACTTCATGCGCATGTCACAAGGATCTGCGGTGGCGATGCGGCGTGTGGTGCTGGTGCATTAGTTCGTTTTTGGGGCGCCGACAAAGGCGTGGCTGCGAGAAGTTCACGGGCGACGGTGTGTGTCTGTGCTCATGGGGCACTCAAGGCAGCGCGGCCGGCCAGTTCTCCTCACCGACGGGCGTCGCGGTGGACGACGCCGGCAACATCTATGTCGCCGATCGCTGGAGTAATCGAATCCAAGTCTTCGGCGTGGCTCCGACCGTCGCTTGGCGAAGGACATGGGGCGCCGTGAAGGAGCTACGGCCATAGAGGTTGGCTTCATGAAGGCTCGCGCGGATCGGGAGTGCTCATGAGCTTGCTGGAACGATTCAACGACCTCTCAGTCTCCGACATCGAACAGTTTGTCGCCCGGCGTGAGCCTGAGACCCTGCATCTTGAGTTCAAGCGAGCGGCCGACGAGGAGTTTGCCAAGCAGCCCACTCGGTCGAAGCTCGCCGAGATGATCTCCGGCTTCGCGAACTCCGATGGCGGAATCGTCGTGTGGGGAGTGGATGCGCGCCCTTTGGACGGCATTGATGCCGCACGCGAGTTGGCGCCACTCAAGCGGCCCGAAGTCTTCGCCTCGCGCCTCAAGGCGCTACTACCCGACGCCACGACTCCGGCAGTCGAGGACGTGCTGGTGCGGGTGCTGAGCTGCGAAGATGGGCAAGGGTTCGTCGTCACTCTTGTCCCTGCCTCCGATGGCGGCCCGCATCTCGCCAAGTATTCCGAGGATCGCTACATCCGCCGCACGGGGGATCGCTTCGTTCGGATGGAGCACTACGAAGTGGCGGACATGTTCGGTCGGCGTCGCCGACCCGTCTTGTCGTTGAGGCACACGCTCAGATTCGACTCGACGTACCCCCTAACCCGGGAATCTTCTGAGTGGCGTCTTGATCTGATCTTGGCCGTCGGCAATTCGGGAAGGGGCGTTGCTCGCGCGCCCTATCTTGCCCTGCGTACCTCGACAAACCGCGCGGTCCTGGCTCCGTATGGATTGACTGGCAATGGTGGCGATGGACTTCCTCGGCTCGCTTCAGTGGGCGGCCCTGCATGGGCCGTCTTCGGTGGTTCGATGGAGATGGTCGTCCACCCGGGCACCCGGCACGACGTCACCAAGTATTCTCTGCGCTTTCCAAACCGGTTGTCCGCACTTGAAGCCGTGCGCATCGACTACCGCCTGACCGCCGAGGGCTCGACCCTCGTGGAGGATGGCTTGGTCATCACGCCCGACGACCTGGCTGCGTCTATTCCTCCCACGGAACTGCCCCCAGCCTGATCGGCCACCAGTTCCGGTGCCTGTTGTTGCGCCAAATGAGCTGTTGTGCGCCGCGCGGAACTGGCCGATACATGCAACGCATGTTGCCCTGCAACAAGTTGGGCTAATTGCTTGTCCAGTCAACTTCCTGCTTGTCCACCCGCTGTTGCATGGAATAGCCTGTTGCACGCCATGAGAAACAAGCCCCTTCCTGAAACAGTCCTCTTGGACAAAGTGTTCAGTCGCCTTAGCGCCGAACTCCCAAAGGCGTGGCGGCTGGAAGGGCCGCGCCTCGCGGGTGAGTCCCGCCGGGGGGCGTACGCGTGGCGCGATGCCACCGACTTCGAATCGGAAGGCATCGTCGATGCCTGGGTCGACCTGATTGCAGGAGAAGAGCGCGCGACGTTTGCGATCGAGGTGCGCGAGAACTTCGAGCCGCGCGATGCCATGCGCGTTCTGTTGGCCTTCGAGCGAACCACACAGCAGCGTGCACTCGTGCGAGAGAGTGCGGAGCCTAGCCCCTTGCGCATGCTGGTCACGCGCTTTCTGTCCCGGAGGAGCCAGGACCTGCTGACTTCATCCGGGTGGAGCTTTGCGGACTCCACCGGGAACGCGCGAATGGTGTGCGAGCGCCCGGCGCTGTTCCTGAAGCTCACGGGCAGCGAGCGCGACCCCGCGCCCGAAGCGCGGCCGCTGCGATCAATCAAGGGTCCAGTGGCGGGTCGAATCATCCGTGAGCTCATCGACCGCAAGCCGCCGTACGGCGTCCGAGAGTTGGCGTTTCGCTCCGCCACGTCGGCGGCCATGGCCTCGCGAGTCGTGGCGCTGCTGGAGCGCGAGGCGATCGTGGACAAGGACGGTCGCGGACCCATCCTCCGCGTGGACTGGCGCGCGCTGCTCGAACGCTGGGCGCAGGAGTATTCGGTGCTCGGCACCAATCGGACCGAGCGATTCCTGGCCCTGCGTGGCCGGGGACCGATGCTCGAGAAGCTGAAGCAGACCAAACTCCGCTACGCGATCACGGGCGCGCTTGCTGCCGAAGCCATGAGAAGCGTGGCCTCATCACCTATGTCGGTGCTCTACACGGACGACGTTCCGGCCATGGCTCGCGAGCTGGAGTTGGAGCCCATGAAGTCGCCGGCAAACGTGACGCTCGTGCAGCCGTTCGACGACATGAACTACCTGCGCAAGCGCGAACTGGACGGGCTCTGGTATGCCGCCCCGAGTCAGGTGGCGGCCGACCTGCTCGGTGGCGGCGACCGCGACCCCCAGATCGCCCGGGCGGTGATGAGCTGGATGGAGGAGAACGAGCATGCCTGGCGAACGTGAACAGCTCTATGTGCGTGCTCGTGAAGTGCTGCTCGATGCTCTCGACGCACTGGAGCCCCACCTCGATCGCATCGTTCTCATCGGTGCGCAGGCCGTCTACCGGCACACTCAAAGCGCAGAGCTCGCCATCGCGCCGTTCACTCAGGATGCCGACCTTGCTCTCGATCCTCGCGGCCTGAGCGCCGACCCATTGATCGAAGGCTGCTTGAACGCGGCCGGGTTCGTGCAGGGAGTGAGTCGGCAGCCCGGCTGCTGGTTTGGGCGCGAGGGTGTGGAGGTCGACCTCATGGTGCCTGCGACGCTTGCGGGGGACGGCAGGCGGTCCGCGGACATTCCTCCTCACGACCGCTTTGCCGCGCGAAGTGCGCACGGCATCGAAGCTGTCCTGGTGGACAATGAATGGCACGAGATCCCGAGTCTGGTACCGGGAAACGTGCGCGGCCACCGCGTTCGCGTGGCGGGGCCAGCGGCGCTCCTAGTTGCCAAGTCGATCAAGCTGTCGGAGCGCGCCGCAGGAGCCGCGACTCGGCTCGAACACAAAGACGCGCTCGATATCTATCGGCTGCTCCTGGCCACTGAAACAGCAATGCTCTCTAGAAAGTTGCTCGCCCTGCTCGCAGAAGAGCTCACTCGTGCGACGACCACCGCCGCTCTCGTGGCGCTCGAGCTGCTCTTTGATGTCCCCGGCAACATCGGAGAGGTATGTCTGCGGGCCGCACTCGATGGCAGTGAGCATGCGGACGTCGCGCCGGTGCAGGCGCGCCTATTGGTGCGAAGACTGATCTCCGAGGTGAGGGCTTCCCAATGACCACCATTCCCAGCTACACGCCGACAATCGCTGCCCCCGAGCCGCAGCACATTCGCGACAACATCGCGCGGCTGGTGCGCGCCGATCTGGTGGGGCCGCTGGGCGGTCACGAAGAAGAACTCGAGCAGCGTCCGGGCGAGCGCTACATCGTCGGCACGCTGGCGCCTCGCGACGAAGTGCTGGCGCCGGAGAAGGACGAAGACCTGGAGGGCGCCGAAGAAGACGAAGACGCCCAGGGGCCGTCGGATTCCGGCAGCGCGTCGCGCGTCACCATGCTGCCGCAGTCTTTCGGACTCACGTTCGCGGTGGACCGCGCGTGCTCGGCGCTGAGCGTCACCGCCCGCTGGGGCCGCTACGAACACGCACCGAGCAGCTCAAAGGAGACGCCTACCGGCAAGCCCAAGTCCGCGTGGTTGCGGCGGCCGTTCGAGTGCACGTCCGATCCACTCGTGCTGGGCGAAGGCGCCATCGCGCCGTGGCAGCCGGACTCCGAACGCGCCGACATTCGCGTCACGGGCCGCGTGCGAGAGCGTGACAGCCAGTGGATCGTCACGCTTTTTCTCGTCAACGATCAGCGCGCGCCCGAAAAGAACCGCGACGAAGCGTGGCTGTTCCAGTGCGAGCTTCAGGTGCACGCGGCCGACGGCTCGGCGGCGTTCGTGCGCCGGCCGCTGGAGCGCATGGGTCATGCGGGCGATCCCGCGGCCATGGCCGAAGAGCGCGAACTCGCCATGCTGCACCGCCACGACCTCGAGTTCGCCGTGGGGCACGGTGTGAGCGTGGAGTGGGAGCTTGCGCCGAACGACGTCGCGCGCGCCGGCAGCGTGCGGACCGAGGCGCTGCCTTCGTACGACGTGGCCCGCATGGACCCGGTCACCGAGGCCGACGAGTCGTCGCTCACTGCGCTCGAACTCGACATGCGCACGCTGGGCGAGACCGCCGACTCCGACTTCGCCCAGCGGCTCACGCCGCTCGCAGAGGCGTACGGCGGCTGGATCAAGCGTCAGCGCGAACGCATCGAGCGCGGCGACGACCATCTGGCGCCGCACGCCGACGTCGCCCGCGCCGCCATGACCAAGGCCGATGCCGCGCTCACGCGTATTCGCGCCGGCATCGAGTTGCTGGGCAGCAACGCGCTGGCCGCGGAGTCGTTCCGGCTCGCCAATCTCGCCATGGCAGTGCAGCGCGAACGCGGCTACGTGATTCGCGAACGCCGCAAGGGCGTCACGGTGGACGAAGTGAACATCCCGGCCAAGGAGCGCGGCCGCTGGTACCCGTTCCAGCTCGCGTTCATGCTGCTCAACCTGCCGTCGCTCACCGACCTGCACCATGCCGACCGCAGTGACCCCGAGGCTGCGGCAGGCGACCTGCTCTGGTTTCCCACGGGCGGTGGCAAGACCGAGGCGTACCTGGGACTCGCCGCGTACGCCATGGTGCTGCGGCGGCTGCAGGGGCCGATCGAAGGCCACTCGGGCGAGCATGGCGTCGCAGTGCTCATGCGCTACACGCTCCGGCTGCTCACCATTCAGCAGTACCAGCGCGCCGCGGCTCTCATGTGCGCGCTCGAAGTGCTGCGCCGCAAGGCGCGCGGGGCGGGCGATGCGGGTCTGGGCGACACGCCGTTCCGTATCGGGCTCTGGGTGGGCGGCACCACCACGCCCAACTCCACGCGCGAGAGCGCCGAGAGCGTGACCCGAGCGCGCCGCCGGCAGGGTGAGTTTCACGGCGTGCACGCGTTGCAGGTGTCGCGCTGCCCGTGGTGCGGCGAAAAGCTCTCTCTGCGAAGCAACGTGCACGTCGAGACGTATTCGCGTGGCCGCGCGCGCACGGTGATCGCCTGTGGCGATTCGCAGGGGGCCTGCCCGTTCACGCTGGCCCAGTCGCCGGGGGAAGGGCTGCCGTTGCTCGCGGTGGACGAAGAAATCTACCGCAACCCGCCCGCGCTGCTCATCGCCACCGTGGACAAGTTCGCCCGCATGCCGTGGGCCGGCGAGACGCAGACGTTGTTCGGCAAGGTGGATGGGCTCTGTCCGCGTCACGGGTTCCAATCTCCCGAAATCGAAGACGCCGGCAGGCATAACGCCGCCGGGCCGTTGCCTGCGGTTCAGGCGCGCCCTCACGGGCCGCTTCGTCCACCAGACCTGATCATCCAGGACGAGCTTCACCTGATCAGCGGGCCGCTGGGCAGTCTCGTGGGGCTGTACGAGACCGCGCTCGACGAACTCGCCAGCTGGACCGTGGGTGGCCGTCGCGTGCGACCCAAGCTGGTCGCGTCGACCGCCACGATTCGGCGCGCGGACCAGCAGATGCGCGACCTGTTCGCGCGGCGGCTCGAAGTGTTCCCGCCTCAGGGGCTCGACGCCCCGGACAACTTCTTCGCGCGCCGCCGCGATACGGCCAAGGTGCCGGGCCGCCGCTACCTGGGCATCTGTGCGCCGGGGCGCCGCGTCAAGAACACCTACATTCGCGCGTACCTCGCGGCCATGCTGGCGGCGCAGTCCGAGTACGAGCAGTGGGACGCGGCCGCCGATCCGTGGATGACGCTGGTGGGCTACTTCAACACGCTTCGCGATCTAGGCGGCATGCGTCGCGTGGTCGAGGACGACGTGCGTACGCGGCTCGAGCAGGGCGATCGTCTCGGGTTCCGCCGTCGCCTGCGGCCAAACGTGCGCGAGCTCACCTCGCGCCTGCCGTCGTCGCAGATCCCGGTGGTGCTCGACGACCTCGATCTGCAGTTCTCCGCGGCCGCGGCCAAGGAGCGCAAGGGGCGTGGCGAGCGCGGCGAGTTCCGCGGGCCTTCTCCGGTGGACGTGCTGCTCGCCACCAGCATGGTGAGCGTGGGCGTGGACGTGCCGCGGCTCGGGCTCATGGTGGTGGCCGGTCAACCCAAGACGACGTCCGAGTACATTCAGGCCACGAGCCGCGTGGGGCGCCGGTTCCCCGGCCTCGTGCTGGTAGCGCTCAACTGGGCACGGCCGCGCGACCTGTCGCACTACGAGCGCTTCCGCCAGTTTCACGCCACGTTCTATCGCCACGTCGAGGCGCTGTCGGTCACGCCATTCGCGCCGCGAGCGCTCGATCGCGGATTGTCGGGCGTGCTGGTGGCGCTCGTGCGACTGAGCGAACAGCGGCTGAATGCCAACGCGCAGGCGCAGGACTTCGCGACAGGCGACCCGCTGGCGGTCGCGGCGCGCGAGGCGATCCTTCGCCGCGTGCAGGCGGTCACGGGGCAGCGTGAGCGAGTCGAGCAGGTGGCGCGCATGATCGACAGCCGTTTCGACGAATGGAGCGCGCGCGTGCGTCGCGCGGCGATGGGCAGCCAGCTGGGATATGAAGAACGCCGCGACGGCTCGACCACGGGCCTGCTGCGTCAGGCGGAACTCGGTGAGCGTGACCCATTCACTTGTCTCGGTTCTCTGCGCGACGTGGAGCCCGGCGTGCCGCTCATGCTCGACGACTACCAGATGGACGCGCTGCCCAAGGAGGACCGGCGATGACCGTGCAACCGAACCCGCCCGCGGGTGCGCCGCGCGTGCGACTGGGCGAGTTGCGACCCAGCCAGCTGTTGTACTCCTCGGGTGTGGGCGCCATCGCCGACCTGCCCGGACTGTCGGTGATGGTCATGGGGCTCGACGACTGGGACGAGTCGCGCACGCGGTCGTTGCCCGAGCCACGGCTGCTGGCCGCGGTGCGTGAGCAACTCGGCGCGCAGGTGCAGGACTTGCGGCTGCCGCCGATGCCCGATCCCGCCGAACGGCAGGGCAACGATGCGCGAGTGGGCGTGCCTGTGGCGCCATTCCCGCGCTGGCTGTGCTGCACGCGCTGCCGAAAGCTCGCTGCGATCGGCTCCGGATTGTTCCGGCTGCGGCCCGACGAGTACCGGCCCGACCGGACGCGATACGTGCACGAGAACTGCCACGTGACGCCGAACTCCGAGGCGCTGCCGGTGCGCTTCCTGATCGCGTGCGAAGCTGGGCACCTGGACGACTTCCCGTGGAACTTCTTCGCGCACCGCGGACCGTCGAATTGCCACGGCCCGTATGAGTTACGCGTGATCAATCCCTCGGGCGACGTGTCCGGGCTGTTGCTCAAGTGCTTTGGCTGCGGCGTGAGCCGGCCCATGTCGGACGCGTTCGGCGACGATGCCGGGCCCGCTATTGGCGCCTGTTCGGGCCGCCGTCCGCACCTGCGCGATTACTCCGAGGCCGAGTGCCACGTGCCGCCGCGCGCCATTCTGCTCGGCGCGTCCAACCTGTGGTTCCCGGTCGTGCTGTCGGCGCTCGACATTCCGGGGCAGAGCGATCCGGTGGCCGATGGCGTGGGCGCGCGTTGGGCCGAACTGGGCACGCTGCGCTCGACCGAAGGCGTGGCGACCATGCGTGGACTGAACCTGTTGCGAGAGCTGAGCGCCTATTCGGACGAGCAGATCTGGGCGGCGGTCGCGGCGCACCGGGCCGCGCTCGAGCAGGAGCCCGCCACCGCAGCGCCGGTATCGTTGCGAACGCCGGAGTGGGAAGCGTTCTCGCAGCCCAGCTCGCGCCGCATCTCGGCCGACTTCCTGCTGCGCCAGGTCGAGACGCCCGCGCGCCATCGGGCGCTGGTCGAGCGCGTCGTGCTGGCCGAGCGGCTGCGCGAAGTGCGCGCGTTGGTCGGCTTCACGCGTGTCTCGCCGCCGGGTGATCTCGGCGAGCCCGGCGGTCAGTCGGGACAGGTCCTCGCGCCGCTGTCGCGGCGGCCGCCGCAGTGGGCGGTGGCCAGTGAGGTGCGCGGCGAAGGCTTGTTCCTGCAGCTTCGCGAGGACGCGATCCAGGCGTGGCTCGAACAGGGCGCCACGCAGGAGCGCGGCGCGGCGCTGTTCGCGGCGCATCGCCGTAACCGCGAGCGCCACCAGCTCACGCCGGTGGACGCCGGATTCCCCGGCATGCGCTTCGTGCTGATTCATTCGCTCGCACACGCGCTCATGCGGCAGCTCGCGATCGAGTGCGGCTACGCGTTGGCGAGCGTGCGCGAGCGCATCTACTCGCGCGAAGCCGACCAGTACGGGCCGGCGATGGCCGGGCTGCTGCTGTACACGGCGGCGCCCGACAGCGAAGGCACGCTGGGTGGGCTCGTACGGCTCGGCGAGCCGGACCAGCTCGGGCGGCTGATCGATGCGGCGCTCGAAGAGGCGCAGCTCTGTTCGTCCGATCCGCTGTGCGCCGAGCACGACGCGGCCGCGGGATTCGATCTTCACGGCGCCGCGTGTCACGCGTGCCTGTTCGTGCCCGAGACCAGCTGCGAGCGCGCGAACCGCTACCTCGATCGCGCCGTGATCGCGCCCATCTTCGGGCGCGAGGCCGGCTCGTTCTTCGGAGCGCCGGAGTGACACCCGAACTGCGCTCGGCCCTCGTCGAGTTCGCGCGTCAGGTGACGCCCGCGACGCTCGATCGGCTGGCGGACGAGATCGTTCACGAGGTTTCTGGCGATCGAGCGACGGCCGTTGCCGTGGGAGCGCGCTTTCCCGATCCACACGTTCGCCATGGCGTGGTGCAGCTGCTCGCGGCCTGGTTCACGGCTGCGCCGGGAAGCGTTGCTGTTCTGGCCGAATG
>JADLGX010000039.1 GCA_020849095.1 Candidatus Eiseniibacteriota bacterium | reverse complement strand
CGGCCTCGATGACCACGCCCTCCATGCTGAGCAGCACGAGCGGCGGGTTGGGCCACTTGGAGTTCGGGTCGAAGCGATACGTGCCGCTGTCCCAGCGCACGATGCGCATGAGGTCGTCGAGGATCTGCCGCTCGATGTATCCGGCGAGCTCCTCGGCGTCCAGGTAGCGCCCGTTGATGAGCAGGTCCTCGAGGTCGCGATTGGACTCGCGCTGGATGCCCAGCACGCCGCGCGCCTGCTCTTCGGACAGCCGGTTCGTCACGCGGAGGAACGCGAGCAGGGGATCGTCCTTGCTCACGCCGGGCTGGCGGCTCGACACCACGCGTCCCTCGTGAACCCAGATCGAGGCGCGCTCGGTGTTCCATTCGAGCGACAGGCAGCCGGACTTCTTCTGCGAGGCGATCAGCTGGAGGATCTCGGTGGCCGAGAAGTCGCGGAGGTTGCCCTGGAGTGCCATCGTGGCTCCTACGCCGCGTTCGCGCTGGCGCGGCGCGTGGACTGGGTGATGCGTCCCCGCATGCCGGCGTTGAGCGACGCCTCGCGGTCGTCCTCGCGCGCGTTGAGGTGGAAGTAGCCGAGCAGCGAGATCGCGTAGATGAAGAGCAGGCCGCCGGTGAGCACGGCCGCCGGCACTTCCTGCCCCGGCAGCGCGAGGCGCGGATCGAGCGAGAAGGGCATCGGGGAGCCGCTCCACAGGCGCACGAGCAGCCAGGTGAGCGACAGCAGCAGCACGGGGCGGAACACGTGGCGGTGCGAGACGATTCCGTAGCCGGGCAGAAGCGTGGCGAGCGCGGTGCGGACCAGCTGCTCGGACCGGCGGCTCTTCATGCGGTGGCGCATGAGGAGCACGCGCGAGAACTCGTGCGTCTCCGCCTGCCCTTCGACCTCGGCGCACGCGGGACACAGCGCGTGCTCGCGTCGGCGCTCGGCGCAGCGCCGGCACACGGTCGTGCCGCAGTTGCTGCACGTGCGCAGGGGGAGCTTGGCGGACTGCAGGATGCCGGCCCACACGCCGAGCGCGGCGAGCAGCAGCGCGAGGATGCTGAACGGCCAGCCCGACGCCTCCATGCTGTTGCGCAGCCCGGTCGGCAGCGAGCCGCGGAGCTCGCGCGGGTTCGTGGCCTTGCCGAGCGCCTTCCAGAACAGCGACGGCGACAGCCACAGGTCGGCCAGCGGCAGCAGCCCGTCGGTCGTCGCCTGGGACTGGTAGCTCTTGACGAGCTCGAAGTTGAGCGCGCTCGCGCGGTTGAGCGCGTCGGACGCCTGCTGGTACTCGAAGCGCTGCGTGCGGATCTGCGACGCGTTGAACAGCGCGGCGGCGTTGGTCGGATCGGCGGCGGCGCTCTTCTCGTACGCGTCGAGCGCGTCGTTCGCCCGGCCCTGCATGGCGAGCACGTTGCCGAGATTGTTGAGCGCGCGCGAGTCGCCGGGCCACAGTTCGAGCGTTCGGCGATAGGACTTTTCGGCGGTGGCGAGATCACCGCCGCGGCGGGCGACCCACGCGAGCCCGAAGTGGACGATCGGATTGTCCCCCTGCTCCGAAGCGATGCGCCCGAGCTGCGCCTGGCGGGCGGATGTCCACGGCGCGTTCTCGAGCGTCGGGACGCCGTAGAAGGGCGCGGCGGCTTCGTGCATGGGGAGCGCCATGCGCTCGAGCACGGAGAGCGACAGCGGCGTGACCAGCACGAAGGCGGTCAGCGTGACGAAGAGCGCGCGCTCGCGGACCCGCACGACCGGCCAGAGGTACGCGAGCATGGCGATGGCGGGAAGCGTCAGGCCGAAGCCGGCGCAGAAGGGCAGCACGAGAACCGCCCAGCTCCACCAGCGGGCGCCTTCGGGCGAACCGAAGCGGCCGAGGGTTTCGCGGATCGGGTGCACTAGTTCGTGGCGCCGGGCCCAGATGACGAGCATGGCGGTCAGCGTGAGCCCGGCGAACAGGGCCTGGAAGAGCAGGATGAACGCGTTCGCCGCGAGCGACAGCTGCAGGCCGAAGTTGTCCGCGAGCTGCTCGAGCGCGGTGGCGTAGCGCTGGAGCGCCTGGCTCGGGTCGCGCGTCAGCATCCAAGCGGCCAGCGTCAGGTGCGGCTCGACGAAAGTGGGATCGAGTTCCGCGGCGCCGCGCACGTCGATGAGCGCCTGCTCGTCCTGTCCGGCCTGCTTGGCCATGAGCCCGCGGCGGAAGAAGAGGTGGGACTCGACGGGCAGCGAAGTCAGGTGACGGGCCTGCTTGTAGGCGATCCAGTCCGAGACCTTGCGAAGGTCGGCCGGGGGCGCCATCGAGGAGGCGCGGTCCGCGTTCGAGGGGGCGCGCTGCGCCGGCGGGGTGGTGGCGCCAAAGGCCACCACGTTGAACGCGAGGGTCAGGGCCAGCGCCAGCAGGAACCGGCCGGCGGCGAATCGGGAGGCGAGGGAGGGACTCTTCTCGCGCGCGATCCACGGCACGCCGACGGCCGGTTTCGCCGCGACGTGAAGGATCCCTCGGTGGTGAGTCTTCCGCAGGCCCATTCCCTTGACACTCCGTGTGAGCGCTCCTACCTTGCGGCGCGAACGACAGCGTTATCGGCGGTTGTGCGCCGACCCTTGAGACACAAGTCCGCCCCGGTTCCAGGCATCGCTCCGGCCGCTCGGCCGGGACCCGTCGCCGGAAGCGGGGCGTTTTCGTGGGCCGAGAGGCCCTGGAGATCCGCCATGAGCGAGTCGCAGATGGCCGGTTCGGCGGCCTGGATCCGCATCCGGAACGCAGCCGGGCACGTGGGCGAGACGGTCGAAATCCGGGGCTGGGTGACCCATCGCCGGTCGAGCGGAAAAGTGCAGTTCCTCGTCGTCCGGGACGGCAGCGGGAACATGCAGTGTGTGGCCGGGGTCAAGGACCTGTCTCCCGAGCAGTGGGAGGCCACCGCGCAGCTGACGACCGAGTCCGCCGTCGTCGTCCGTGGCGTGCTCAAGGCGGACCCGCGGCAGGTGGGCGGCGTCGAGATGGGGCTGCAGTCGGTCGAGGTGGTTTCGGTGGCCCACGAGTATCCGATCACGCCCAAGGAGCATGGCGTGGACTTCCTCATGGACCATCGCCACCTGTGGCTGCGCTCGAGCCGGCAGCAGTCGGTCCTGCGCATCCGCGCCGAGATCATCTCCGCCTTCCGCGACTTCATGAACCGCGAGGACTTCCTGCTCGTGGACGCGCCGGTATTCACGCCCAGCGCCTGCGAGGGCACGAGCAACCTGTTCGAGACCCAGTACTTCGACGACAAGGCGTACCTGACGCAGAGCGGCCAGCTGTACATGGAGGCCGCCGCGATGGCGTTCGGCCGCGTGTACTGCTTCGGGCCGGCGTTCCGGGCCGAGAAGAGCAAGACGCGCCGCCACCTGATCGAGTTCTGGATGATGGAGCCCGAATGGGCGTTCGGCACGCTGCCCGACGTCATCGCGCTCGAGGAGCGCCTTCTCACCTACACGGTGGGCCGGGTGCTCGAAGCGCGCTCCGAGGACCTCAAGGTGTGCGAGCGCGACACCTCGAAGCTCGAGAGGGTCGTCGGGCCGTTCCCGCGCATCCACTACGACGACGCCGTGAAGATGCTCCACGACGCCGGGCTGCCATTCGAGTATGGCAACGACTTCGGGGCGCCGGACGAGACCGAGCTTTCGAACCGTTTCGAGACTCCCATCTTCGTCACGAACTACCCCGCCGCCGTGAAGGCCTTCTACATGGAGCCGGACCCGGCGAATCCCTTGCTGAGCCTGTCGTGCGACTGCCTGGCGCCCGAGGGCTACGGCGAGATCATCGGGGGAGGGCAGCGCATGTCGTCGCTGGACCTGCTCACCGCCCGGATCGACGAGCACGGCCTGCCGCAGTCGGCGTTCGAGTGGTACAAGGACCTGCGGCGCTACGGCTCGGTGCCGCACGCGGGATTCGGGATCGGGGTGGAGCGCACGCTGGCGTGGATCGCCGGGCTCGACCACGTCCGGGAGAGCATCGCATTCCCCCGCATGCTGACCCGCCTGGCTCCCTGAGGGTGCCCCCGGGCCAATGAGCGATTGACATGCCCCACCGCGGAGTCCTAAGCTTGAAGTCCTTCGTGAACCGGAGCGCCGGATGGCCTTTCCATTTCCCGGCTTCGCTCCTGCTCGTCCTTGCCCTCCCGGTGCTGCCGGGGTGTGGCGGCGAGCCCCCCGCGACGCCACGAGCGGTGGAAGATTCCCAGACCTCCGGGCGTATTCAGGTCGTCGTCGTCCCGGAACTCCGCTCGCTGGTGGACTCCGAGAAGGCGGCTTTCGAAAAGCTCTATCCCGAGGCGCAGATCCAGGTGCGGACGGGGACGTCGCGCGAGGCGGTCACCGACCTGCTGTCGCAGCGGGCGGACCTCGCGGTCGTCGCCCGGGAATTGGAGCCGGAGGAGAGGACGGTCCAGGTCGAAGGGGGCATGGAAATCGAGGGGTTCCGGTTCGCGCGCGACGGCATCTGCGTGGTCGTGCACCCGTCCAACCTGCTCGAATCCATCTCCGTCGAGGACCTCAAGCGGATCTACGCCAACGAAGTGCATGACTGGGACGAGCTGAACGTGGGCAAGGGGAGGATCGAGCCGATCGTGGGAGATCCCGGGAGCGACCTGACGATGGCCTTCGGCCAGCGGGTGCTCGGCGGGATGGCGCCCACGGCGCCGGCCTTCCGGGCGGCGAGCGACTCGGCGGTTCTCGAGCGGGTGCGCCGTTCGCCCGGCGCCATCGGCTTCGTCTCGATGGCGAGCAGTGAAGCAGGGGTCCGCCGGGTCCGGGTTGCCGCTCTTCGGGGGCTGCCCGACTGGAAGGCGGATGCGGAAAGGGTGTACAAGGGGGAGTATCCCCTCCTCCGGAACTACAACATGTACCTCCGCTCCACGGGCCCACGGCTCTCGGGCGGATTCGTCACCTTCGTCTCGACTACGGCAGGACAGAAGCTGGTTCACGAAGCAGGGGCGGTACCGATGACGGTGCCGGTCCGTTTCGCCAGACGCTCCCCGCTGTTGGGCAGTCACTAGGACTCGAGGAGTCTTCGACCACAACCCATGAACCGAACGACTGGCATTCGCGACAACGCCCGGGCGCTCCGCCGCCTCGCAATCGTCACCTTGTTGGGTCTGGCCTGCGCGATCCCCGCGCGGGCGGACGACCTGAAGGATGCGCGCTCGGCGCTGGCCGCCGGCCAGCTGGAGACGGCGCAGCAGCTGTTCGAGAAGGTCGCCTCCCAGGGCTTCGCCGAAGGGCGGGCCGGCGTCGGGCTGGTCCAGCTGCGCAAGCGCGACTACGTCAAGGCCAAGGAGGCCTTCGAGCTCTCCCAGCGCATGGACGCGAATCTCGCCCTGTCGTGGTACGGACTGGGTGAGGTGCAGCGCAACCAGGGCGACTGCGCGGGCGCCATCGAGAACTACCGCAAGGCCGTCGACCTCGACCGCAAGTTCCCCGAGGCGCAGCTGGCGCTGGGCGACTGCCTGCGCGAGCAGAAGCAGTATGCCGCGGCGCTGACCGCGCTCACGCCGGGCCTGAACTGGGGGCCCAAGTGGCGTCACCTCTTCCTGGTGGCGCACGGCAACGTGGAGCTGGCGCGCGATTCGCTGCGCGATGCCGGCATCTACTTCACGCAGGCGCAGCAGGCGGCGCCCGACGACCCGCGCACGAATCGCGCGCTCGGCGACTTCTACCTCAAGCGCAGCATCGGCTCGCTCGCGATCCCGTCCTACCAGCGCGCGGTCGAGTTGGACACCTCAGACGTGGAGCTTCGCCACGCCCTCGGTACGGCACTGTACTTCGACCAGCGCTATAACGACGCCCTCGAGCAGTTCCGGTGGGTCGTCGAGCGCGACGGCGAATTCGCGCCCGGGCGGTTCTCTCTCGGCAAGCTCTACTATCTCTCGGGAGCCGCAGACGCCCGGCGTTACGCGGAGGCGCGGCCGCATCTCGAGAAGTACACGGAGCTCATGCCCGCGGACGCGCGCGGCTGGGCGTACCTGGGCCAGGACCTGTACTACCTCAAGATGAAGACCGAAGCGATCGCGGCCATGACCAAGGCCGCGGAGCTGGGCGAGAAGAGCAAGGACATGTACACCGTGCTCGGGCGCGCCTACGTGGACAACAAGGAATGGGCGAACGCCATCGCCGCCTACGAGAAGGGCGATCCGAACACGCAGGACATGTTCAAGATCGGGCAGGTTCTCGTGTTCCTCGGCAACACCAGCGGCGCCGACTCGGTCTACCAGGGCATGATCGCCAAGGACTCCACCTCGAGCGAGGCGAAGTTCGCGATGCAGGAGCTGGGCAAGCTCAAGTTCCGCCTCAAGGACTTCCCGGGCACCGTCACGGCCATGCAGCGCCGAATCGCGCTTGACCCGAACTCCGACGAGGCTTACTACTACATGGGCTTGTCGTACAAGGAGATGAAACAGATGCCGGAGGCCGTCGAGGCGCTCCGTCAGTCGGTTTCGCTCGCCCCCGGCAAGGCGGACAGGCACTTCTGGCTGGGCATCGTCCTCTCCAGCATGCCCGACTCGTCGGATGTGTCTGCGGCCTTCCTCATGAGTTCCACGGAGATCGATTCCACCGGCAAGAACGCCGCGATCGCCTTCCAGCAGCTGGGCTATCGCAGCCTCCTCGCCAAGGAATGGGGGAAGGCCACGCAGCTCCTCGAGCGTGCCGTCGCCCTGAACGACAAAGACGTGAGCACGTTGGTGTGGCTGGCTCAGGGTTACCAGAACGCGGGCAACAAGACGAAGGCCATCGAGACCTATCGTCGGGTGCTGCAGCTGGACCCCGGGAACGCCGACGCGAAAAAGGGAATCCAGTCGTTGAGCAACTAGTCAGGTCGCGGCGCCGCCTCGGCGAGCCGAAGCCGGTACGGAGGAGCACGGATGGCAACACTCAAGAGTCGACAGGTCGGCACCATCTCCATCCTGACGCCCAAGGGGTACCTGACGGGCGGCGAGGAGACGGAAGAGTTGGAGAAGGCCATCCGGCAGCTCGGCGAAGACGGCAACAAGCACCTGATCATCAATCTCGGCGACACGCAGCACCTGAACTCGACGGCCCTGGGCGTGCTCATCTCGGCGCACTCGAGCTACGTGCGCCGGGGCGGCCAGATGAAGCTCTGCGCCGTGGACAAGCGCATCGAGAACATCTTCGTGATCACCAAGTTGTCGCTGGTCTTCGACGTGCTGACCACCGAGGAGCAGGCCATCGCCAGCTTCGCGGAAGCCGGCAACTCTTAAAGCAATTGTCGGTCTCGGGCCGGGAAAGGAACGAATCGTGGGCGTCGTCCGAAAGCAGCTCTTGAGCATCTCGGTGCTCATGGCCCGCGGTCGTTTTTTCGGTGATACCGAGACGGATGAGCTCGAAGAAGCGATCATGGCCGAGGCAGCGGCCGGAAACACGCGGCTGGTCGTCAACCTCCAGGATTGCGAGTCGATGAACTCGGTCGCGCTCGGGGTGATGACGAGAGGACTGGCCAACTACCGGGGTCGTGGCGGCGAAATGAAGCTGTGCGGGCTCGGCAAGCGGCTCAAGGATCTCTTCGTGATGACGCGGCTCATCATGGTTTTCGACCACTATGAGACGGAAGAGGAAGCATTGGCCTCCTTCGCTTCGGTGGAGTAGCAGCCTCCGCCTGACCGGGTCGGGGGGAGTGGAGTAGACATTCGAAGCAGGTCCGGAACATTCATCGCTCCGCGACCCGGGCGGTTGAGGGACTCTCACCCGCTGACATGAACAGCCTCTCCGCCGCATCCAGCGGGGGACAGGCGATGGAGGAATGACCCCGCAATGAACCGTTTTATCGTCCCGCTCTATTTCGCGGCCTCGGTCGCCGTTTCCTTTGCCATGTGGTGGAACCTGCCGGCGCTCGGCGAGCTCGGCAAGCAGATGAAGGAAGCCGGCCCGCTGGTGGCCATGCTGTTCCTGCTCCTCATCCTGCAGATCACGTTCGTGATCGAGCGTACCTGGAGCCTCAACAAGGCCAAGGGCACCGGCTCGATGCCCATGTTCCTCGTGAACGTCCGCAAGAAGATCCAGACGGGCGACGTGGACGGCGCCATCGACCTGTGCGGCAAGCAGCGCGGCTCGGCGGCGAACGTCATGCGTGCCGGCCTCGAGCGCTACAAGCGCCTGATCGCCGAAGGCGCCCCGAAGGACAAGATCGTGGCCGAGACGCAGGCCGCCATCCAGGAAGCCAACGGCCTCGAAGTGCCGCTCCTCGAGCGCAACCTGATCGCCCTCTCCACGATCGCCTCGATCGGAACGATGGTCGGTCTGCTCGGCACGGTCGTCGGCATGATCCGTTCGTTCGCCGCTCTCGGTCACACCGGCGCCGTCGATGCCACCAAGCTCGCCGTCGGTATTTCCGAAGCGCTCATCAACACGGCCGGCGGCCTCATCGTCGCCATCATCGGCATCGTGATGTACAACGTGTTCGTGACGCGCGTGGACGGCTTCAACTACATGATGGACGAGGCGTCGTACGAGGCCGTGCAGTTGCTCGCGGCCAACGCTTCCGACAAGAAGTAACCGGGGGAGGAAGAGCACATGCTCAAAAAGATGCGCCGCATCGGCATCGCCATCGACATGACGCCGATGGTCGATGTGGCGTTCCTCCTGCTGATCTTCTTCATGTGTACGACGCAGTTCAAGCCACCCGAAAAGGACAAGATCACCCTTCCCGACTCGAACTCTCCGGCCAAGTCGCCCGAATCCGACATCATCGTGATCTCGGTGACGGCGCCCAAGGCGGAGAACAACTTCCAGTCGCAGGTTCGCGTCACGTTCCGGCAGGGCGGTCAGGAAGTCGACCGTGTCCTTCCGCCGGAAGCCGTGAAGCTCGATCTCGGTCCGGTGCTGAGCACGGCTCGTGCGGCCAACCCGAAGTCGCGTGTACTGGTCAAGATGGACCGGGGCGCTCCGTTCGGCGTGATGGCCGACATGATGTCGGCGTTCCAGGAGTCCAACGCCACCCGCTTCAATGTCCAGACCAACCTGATGAAGGGCGGCGGTGCATTCGGTGGCGCCCCCGGCACTGAACCCACCAAGTAACGCGCCACTCGCGCTGAGAGGTATACCCCGATGGGTGCTGTAGACACCCCCCAACCGAGAAGTGGCGGCAAGAAAGGCAAGGGCTTCCACCGCCCGAAGCGCCGTGTCGGTATTCGTATCGACATGACGCCGATGGTGGACGTCGCGTTCCTTCTGCTCATCTTCTTCATGGTGACGACGGTCTTCATGACGCCGCAGGCCATGGAGATCAACCTGCCTCCGGACAACAAGACTCCGCTGCAGATGGGTGAGTCCAAGATCCTCCAGTTGCGCGTCCTCGGTGAGGATCGCGTGTTCTGGAAGCGTGGCCCCAAGACGGATCCCTGGATCCGGACGACGGTCACCGGGATGAAGGACGTTCTCAAGCCGCTCGCCAACAACGACACCATCGTGATCCTGCTCAACATCGATCGCGAAGCGACGTTCGACAACATGGTCGGCATCATCGACCAGCTCGATCTCGCGAACCTGGGACGTTTCTCGATTCTCGAGCTCACCCCGGCCGACAAGGCGGAGGTGGAGAACCTATGAGCGAGCCCAAAGTCGCGTTGTACGAGTTCATGCCCTACGGGGCCCCCGAACTCCTCGAGGTTGCGAAGAAGTATCTGACTCGTGCGCTCACGCTGGCGACCGGTGCCCTGGTCCTGGTGTTCGTCGCGCTGCTGGGTCTGAACTACTACCTTTCGCAGCATCAGGAAGAGGTGGCACCGATCGTGGTTCCCTATCGTGAGCTGCAGGCACCGCCGCCCCTGACCGATGCGGCTCCGCCGCCCCAGGTCCAGGTGGCGACGCAGGTCGCGCCTCCCGCAGCCGCCATCCCCGTGCCCGTACCGGACGCGGAAGCGCCGCAGGAGCAGACCATCGCCTCGCAGGAAGAGCTGTCCGCGGTCCAGGGCAGCAGCACGGTGGGAGATGGCGACAACATCGTGGTCGCTCCGCCCCAGGAAGACGCGCTCCCCGGATTCGGCGAGTACGTCTACACGGACGAGCTTCCCGAGAAGATCACGCACGTGCAGCCCGTCTACCCGGACATCGCCCGCGAAGCCGGCGTCGATGGAACGGTGATGGTTCAGGCCCTGGTCGGCAAGGACGGCCGGGTCAAGGACGTGCGGGTCGTGAAGTCCATCCCCATGCTCGACGCGGCTGCCATCCAGGCCGTGAAGGGCTGGGTGTTCAAGCCGGCGCTTTCCAACAACAAGCCCGTCGCCGTCTGGGTGGGCTGTCCGGTGAAGTTCTCGCTGCACTAGCGGCAATCGGTTCCTGAGCGACGCACGCGCCTCCGGGCGCGTGCGTTTTCGCTTGTTACGGCCGCGCCGGTGAGCGTTTTACCGCGCCGGTTGCGTGCAGGTTTGACCCCCGCGCACCGGCTCCCTACCTTGGGCCGGAGTCCGTCCCCACCCGCGACAGCCCTCAGGAGCCCAAGTCCCATGTCCATCGTCGATCCCGTTCCCCAGACGGCCGGTCCAGGCGACTCGCCGCGCGTTTCTCCCGGGACCCGGGCGATGCGCGTATTCGTCTCTCCCGTGAAGGCGTGGGAGGGGCTCGAGCATCAGGTGCAGTGGTGGATTCCCCTGCTGATCACGGCGCTGTTCAGCGCCGGCGTGTTCTTCCTGCTCTACGACCGGGCCGTGCTCCCGATGATGCTCGAGCAGATGGAAGAGCAGGTCGCGAGCGGGCAGCTTCCGGCGGAGCAGTTCGACAAGATCGAAGCGGCGTACTCGGGCGGCGGAGCGCGCTACCTGATGGTCGGGGGCCAGGTGCTGGCCGTGACGCTCATCACGTTCCTGGTCGCCGCGGTCGTCTGGTTCGGGATCGGCTTCGTGCTCGGCGCCAAGTTCCGCTATCGCCTCGCCCTGGAGGCCGTGTGCTGGTCCAACCTGGTCACATTGCCGGGACAATTGATCGTCACGGCGATCGCATGGAGCCAGGAGACGATGAAAGGTGTCCACATCGGTCTGGCGGCGCTGCTGCCGCAGTCCGACGAGCCCTCCAAGCTCATGGTCGGGCTCACGGTGTTCCTCGACGCGATCAGTCCCTTCTCCGCATGGAACCTGGTCGTGCTCGTGCTCGCCGGAAGCACTCTCGCCGCGGCGCCTCGCCGCAGCGTCGCGTGGGTGCTGGTCTCGCTTTACCTCGCGCTCTTCGCCATCGGAGCCGTCGTCTCGGCCATCTTCTCGCCGGGATCCTGAAATCACTGCAACCTCGCTGCCGCGTTGGGCGTAAACGAGTCGCGTCGCCGGTCATCCGGAACGCCGGCCCGCCGATTTGCCCGAACCGGAGGAATGATGAATCGGAAGCTCGCTACCGCCTGGACTCTCGCTTTGCTCGTTCTCGCTGCGCCGGCCGCCCGCTCCGCCACGTTGACGGCGGACCAGGCCGTGCAACTCGCTCTTCGGCAGGGTACCCAGTCGGTGCAGGCGGAGGCCTCCGTGCTCGACGCCCGCTCCGGGCTGTGGAGCGCCTACTCGCAGGTCCTGCCACACATCTCGGCCGATGCCACGCGCAGCGGGTCGCTGACGCGTGAAACTTCGTCCGGCGTCTTCGATGATCGCGGTTACAGCGGCTCGTACGGACTGAGCGGCAGCATCGGGGTGCTGAACCTGTCCTCTTGGGTGTCGCTGTCGTCCGCGCGCCAGAACGCCAGGGCCGCCAAGCACGGGCGCGCCGCGACCCGTTCGCAGATCGTTCTCGACACGAAGCGCCAGTTCTACCAGGTCGTGAAGGCGATGCACCTCGCCCAGGTGTCCAGCCAGGCGGTCAAGCTGGCGCGTGACGACGAGCGGCGGGTTCGAGCCCTGTATGAGGTGGGGTCGGTCTCCAAGAGCGACCTGCTCAAGGCCCGCGTGCGCACCTCGCAGGGCGAACTGGACTCCCTGCTCGCCGACCACAACGTGACCTCGCAACGCGTGCAGCTCGCGACGAAGCTGGGACTGGCCGAGTCGGCGCTGGGCGAAGTGGACTCGACGCTCAACATCGCCCGCATGCCGGTGGACGCCGCCGCCGTGGCGAGCGATGCACGCAAGAACCGCCCGGACGTGAAGGCCGTCGAAGCCGAGCTGCGCGCGGCCGAACTGCGGCTGCGCTCGGCGCAATGGTCGCGCCTCCCGTCGGTTTCCGCGACGGGGTCGTACACGCCGAAGTCCGTGTTCAGTGGCAGCTCGCATGCGGGCAGCGCGGAGGGACCGGTGACCTCGTCGAGCGGCTGGAGCGAGGGCGATTGGGGCGGACGGCTGTCGGTTGACCTGAACGTCTTCGACGGAATGCTGCTCGAGAGCCGCGTCGTCTCGGCGCGTGCCGGCGTGATGCGCGCCCGTGAAACCCGCGACGCGCTCGTTCGTAATCTTCAGAGCGAAGTCCAGATCGCGGTGCTGACCTATCAGGAAGCGACCGAGCGCGAGTCGCTCGCCCGCCGCACCCTGGAATCGGCGAGCGAGAACCTGAACCTCGTGCAGCAGAAGTACAACGTCGGGTCGGCGACGATCCTCGACCTCATCGATTCGCAGGTCCAGCTGCAGCGTGCACAGAGCGACCTCGTTTCGGCCATGGCGGACATCCGTGTGGCGGAAGCGAATCTCGACCAGGTGCGCGGCCTCGGCGAGTGACACGAAAGGAAGCGCGACGACCATGAAGAAGAAGGTGTGGCTGTGGGTCATCCTCGGAGTGATCGTGGTCGGCGGCCTGGCGGGAGCCAGCATCGCGAACAATGCCCGCGGTAAGGTGGAATCGGTCCAGCTCGCACGGGTCCGTCGAGAGGACGTGACCTCCCGCGTTCGCGCGCCCGGCAAGATCGAGCCGCGCACCCAGGTGAAGGTCAGCGCTGACATCATGGGCAAGATCGTTCACCTGTACGTGAAGGAAGGCGACCGGGTCCGCAAGGACCAGTTGATGCTGCAGCTCGACGACACGCAGTACCGCAGCGCGACGGCCCAGTCGCGCGCGGCGCTGGCCGCGGCCCAGGCCCGGCTTCGCGAAGCCCAGTCGGCGATGCGCGTGAACGAGGCGGCGTTCGGCCGGCAGCGGTCGCTCTACGACCAGAAGCTGCTCTCGACGGCCGAGTGGGAGCAGGCGCAGAACGCGCACGAGGGCGCACGGGTGGCCCTCGCCACGGCGCAGGAAGATGCCACACGCGCTTCGGCGGGATTGGACGCGGCGGCCGACAACCTCAGCAAGTGCCAGTTCCGCGCGCCGTTCGACGGTGTGGTGAGCGCGCTCAACGTCGAGGCGGGGGAGAACGTGATCCCCGGCACGATGAACAACATCGGCACCGAGATTCTGGTGGTGTCGGACCTCTCCCGAATGCTGGTGCGCGCGGACGTCGACGAGACGGACGTCGTGGACATGCAGCTGGGCCAGGTCACCAAGATCTCCGTGGACGCGTTCCCCGACACGACCTTCTCCGGCACCGTGTCCGAGATCGGCAATACGGCCAAGCGTTCGATCACGTCGAGCGTCGAGGGCCAGACGAACTTCGAAGTGAAGGTGGTGTTCGACACAAACGTTCCCGAGGTGCGGCCCGGCATGACGGCCGACGTCGAGATCGAGACCGGAACGCACGTGGGCGCGATCGCGGTGCCCATCCAGTCGGTCGTCGTGCGCACCGAGCGCGAGCTGGAGCGCGCCGCGCGCAAGGGTGTCAAGGGGGCGGCGGCCAAGGAACCCAAGAAGCCGCGCAAGCTCACGGTGACGGCCGACGAGGATACGGTCGGCCGCCGGGACAAGGAGATCACCGGAGTGTTCGTGGTCCGGGAGGGCGTCGCGACGTTCGTCCCCGTCCGCACGGGCCTCGCCAGCGAAACCATGATCGAGGTGTTCGGCGACCTGAAGGAAGCGGACACCGTGGTTTCGGGACCCTACAAGGCGCTTCGCGAACTGAAGCCGGGCGGCAAGGTGAAGAAGGAAGCCGCCGGAAAGGGCAAGAAGTGAGCGACGAACAGGTGTTGATCTCCATTCGCGGCCTGCACCGCGTCTACCAGGTCGGTGACCAGGAAGTGCGCGCCCTCGACGGCGTCGACCTGGACATCCAGAAGAACGAGTACGTGGCCATCATGGGTCCTTCGGGCTCCGGCAAGTCCACGCTCATGAACATCCTCGGCTGCCTCGACACTCCTTCGCAGGGCTCCTACCGCCTGAAGGACGCCGAGATCGGCAAGATGTCGGACGACGAACTGGCCCGCATCCGGAACATGGAGATCGGTTTCGTGTTCCAGACGTTCAACCTGCTGCCGCGCGCCGACGCGCTGCACAACGTCGAACTGCCGCTGGTCTACGCCGGCATGAAGCACGAAGAGCGCCGGCAGCGAGCCAAGGAAGCGCTCGAAACCGTCGGGCTCAAGGACCGCATCAAGCATCGCCCGAACGAACTGTCCGGCGGCCAGCGCCAGCGCGTCGCCATCGCCCGGGCGCTCGTGAACCGGCCCAGCATCATTCTGGCCGACGAACCCACCGGAAATCTCGACTCGCGCACGGGCGAGGAGATCATGATGGCGTTCGAGAACATCTGGAAGCAGGGCAACACGGTCATCCTCGTCACGCACGAAGCCGACATCGCCGAGCACGCCCGCCGCATCGTCCGCATGAAGGACGGGCGCATCGAGAGCGACACGCTCAACGACCGCCCCCGTTCGGCTGCCTCCGGCCACGCATGAACCTGCGCGAGAGCATCGGCATCGCCCTCGGCGGTGTCCGGGCGAACAAGCTCCGCTCGTTCCTGACGCTGCTGGGCACGATCATCGGTGTGGCTTCGGTCATCGCCGTGCTCTCGTTCGTCGAAGGGCTGAACCGGTTCGTGAAGCAGAAGATCCTCAACGCGGGCGCCAACGTCCTCGTGGTGGACAAGTACGGATTCATCACGAGCCAGGAGGCCTTCGAGGAGGCCAATCGCCGGCCGGACGTGAACTGGGGCGACGTCGTGGCGCTGCGCAAGGCGGTCGTCCACGCGAGCATGATCGTGGCGCAGTCCGGCGCCGCGGCCCCCGTGCGCTACGGCGCCAAGGCGATGCGCGCGGTCTCGATCAACGGCCGCAGCTCGGGCTACGACGTGGTCGACGACATCCAGATCGCCACCGGACGCCATCTGTCCGAGTTCGACGACACCGAGCGCCGGCCCGTCTGCGTGATCGGCCCCGAGGTGGCGGACGAACTGTTCGGCAATCTCGACCCGATCGGGCGCGAGGTGCGGATCGACCGCTGGACGTTCGAGGTCATCGGGCTCACGGTCGCCAAGGGCAAGATGTTCGGCAACAGCCAGGACCGGTTCATCGTCGTGCCCATTCAGACCTTCTCCAAGTACTGGCAGGAGCGCGGCTCGTTCAGCATCGCGCTCAAGAGCGTCGACGAGAGTTCTCTTTCGCTGGTCGAGCAGGAGACGCGCAACGTCATGCGCGCCCGCCGTCACCAGCGCCCCGGGCAGCCGGACAAGTTCGGAATCACCACGTCGGAAACCTGGCTCGAGCTGTACCGCACGCTCACGGGGGGCATCTTCATCCTCACGATCGGCGTGGCCGCGATCTCGCTGATCGTCGGCGGCATCGTGATCATGAACATCATGCTGGTGTCGGTGACCGAACGCACCAAGGAGATCGGCGTGCGCAAGGCGCTCGGCGCCCGCCGCCGCGACATCATGACCCAGTTCCTCGTCGAGTCGACCACACTGTCGCTCTCCGGCGGCATCATCGGAATCCTGCTCGGCGGCGGACTCGCGCTGCTCGTGGGCGCGGTCAGTCCGCTTCCCGCCGCCGTCAGCATGCCGGCCGTGGTGCTGGGGCTCGTCATGAGCACCGGCGTGGGAGTGTTCTTCGGGTCCTACCCGGCGGTTCGCGCCGCCCGCCTCGATCCGATCGAGGCGCTTCGGTACGAGTGAAGCCATGAACCAGTTCGATCTCTTCCGCGAAACCTTCGCGATGGCGCGCGGCGCTCTGGTGGCGAACCGCATGCGCTCGCTGCTCGCCCTGCTCGGCGTGGTGATCGGCGTGGCCACCGTGATCGGCATGGTCTCGCTGATCAACGGATTCCAGCGCTCGTTCCAGCAGAGCATCCAGTCGCTCGGCAACAACACCATCTACATCCGCCGCATCCGGCCGGGCGTGAGCTTTTCCGACGGCATTCCGGACAGCCTCAAGGCGCGCAAGGCGTTCACGATGGCCGACGCGCGCGCGATCATGGACCGCGCCCCCGCGGTCAAGGCGATCACACCGTTCAAGTTTCCCTACACGGACATCAAGCTCGGTCACCGCGACAAGCTGACCAAGTCCACTTTCGTGTTCGGGACCGACGACCAGTGCCTCGTGGTGCGAGGGTACGACCTGTCCGCCGGCCGCTTCTTCACGCTGAGCGAGGTCGAGAGCCGCGCCAGCGTGGTCGTCCTGGGCAAGGACACGCGGGAGACCCTGTTCGGGGACGCCAGCGGGCTCGGCAAGACCGTTCACCTGAACGGCATCCCGTTCACCGTGATCGGGGAGTTCGAGAAGAAGGGCAAGATGCTGGGGAACAACTTCGACGAGGTGGCGTGCGTGCCGTACCCCGTCGTGGACAAGTACTGGTCGGCGCCGACCGACGCTCCGCCGTGGTTCCCGCGCAAGGGCGAGCTGTTCCTCGATGCGGTCGCCGTTTCTCCGGAGTTGAGCGCCAAGGCGATCCAGGAGATCAGCGACGTGCTGCGCGTCCGCCGGCACCTGCCCAGCAACAAGCCCAACGACTTCGCGATCTTCAACGACGACGCCTTCCTGTCGCTCTACAACACGATCACGGGCGGCATCTTCGCCCTGATGACCCTGATCTCCTCCATTTCGCTTCTCGTGGGCGGCATCGGCGTGATGAACATCATGCTGGTCGCGGTCACCGAGAGAACGCGCGAGATCGGGGTCCGCAAGGCGCTCGGCGCGCAGCGCAAGGCCATTCTCATGCAGTTCCTGGTCGAGGCCATGCTGCTCACGGCCATCGGCGGACTCGTGGGCGTGCTGCTCGGCGCCGGCGTGGCCGTGGTGGTGAAGGCGGCGACCCCGCTGCCCACGTACGTGTCGGCGTGGTCGGTGGTCACGGGACTCGTGTTCTCCGCCGTCGTCGGAGTCTTCTTCGGGCTGTACCCGGCGATGCGCGCATCGCGCCTCGACCCGGTGGACTCGCTGCGCTACGAGTGATGCGCGGGGGCGTCCGGCTGGTATAGTCCGCCGGCCATGAGCAAGAAAGCCCCCCAGCCGCTCGAAGACACCTCCGAAGCCCATCGCGCGGCCGCGCTCACGGACATCGTGATCCGCGGCGCGCGCGAGCACAATCTCCGCAACTTGTCGCTACGCCTGCCCCGCCAGAGCCTGGTGGTGATCACCGGCGTGTCCGGCTCGGGCAAGTCGTCGCTGGCGTTCGACACGCTCTACGCCGAAGGGCAGCGCCGTTACGTCGAGTCGTTGTCCGCGTACGCGAGGCAGTTTCTCGGGCAGATGGAAAAGCCCGACGTGGACGCGATCGAAGGGCTGTCGCCGGCCATCGCGATCGAACAGAAGGGCGCCGGATCCAATCCGCGTTCCACCGTCGCGACGATCACCGAGATCTACGACTACCTGCGGCTGCTGTTCTCCCGGGTGGGTTCGCGGCACTGCCCCGGCTGCGGCACTCCGCTGGCGCGCCGCAGCGTGCAGGAAATGGTGGACCAGCTCCTGCAGCAGTACACCGGAGAGAAGCTGGCGCTGCTGGCTCCGGTCGTGCGCGGCCGCAAGGGCGAGTACCGCAAGGAGCTCGAGCAGTTCCACCGCCAGGGCTACCTGCGCGCGCGGATCGACGGCGTACTGGTGGAGCTCGAGGAGACTCCCAAGCTGGCGCGCCACAAGCGCCACGACATCGAGGTGGTCGTCGACCGGCTCACCCTCTCGCGCGAGCAGCAGGGGCGGCTCACCGAATCCCTCGAGGCCGCGCTCAAGCTGGGCGGCGGGCTCGTCACGGTGGCGCGCGACGGCAAGCCGGACGTGCCGCTGAGCATCGGCGCCACGTGCCCCAAGTGCGGCACGGCCGTCGAGGACCTGGAGCCGCGTCACTTCTCGTTCAACTCGCCCTACGGTGCCTGCAAGGGGTGCGACGGTCTCGGCACGCTGCTGCGTGTGGACCCGGACCGCGTCGTCCCGGACGATTCGCTGAGCCTGGCCGACGGCGCGATCGCGAGCATGGGCGACGCCGGGGGCACCTGGGTCGGCGGGACGCTGTCCGCGATCGCCAAGGCGTTCGACTTCTCGCTCAAGACGCCCTGGAAAAAGCTGCCCGCCAAGGTGCGCAAGCTGGTGCTCTACGGCGCCGGCGACGAGGAAGTGCGCTTCGAGTTCAAGACCAAGAAGGGCTCCGCGTTCATCCACCGCTCCAAGTGGCGGGGAGTGATTCCCGACCTCGAGCGCCGCTACCGTTCCACGAACAGCGACGCCGTGCGCCGCCAGATCGCCGAGCACATGAATCCCACGCGCTGCCCCGACTGCGACGGACGCCGCTTGCAGCCGGCCACGCTCGCGGTGACCGTGGACGCCCGCAACATCGCGGACTGGACGCGGCTGTCGGTCTCCGGCGCGCGCGGCGCGGCCGCGGGCCTGGTGTTCGAGGGCGGCCAGAAGATGATCACGGGTCCGATCCTCAAGGAGATCGTGGGCCGGCTGGGATTCCTCGAGGACGTGGGGCTCGGTTACCTGACCCTCGACCGGTCTTCCGGCACGCTCGCCGGCGGCGAAGCGCAGCGCATCCGGCTGGCCACCCAGATCGGCTCGCAGCTGACCGGCGTGCTCTACATTCTCGACGAGCCGTCGATCGGCCTGCACCACCGTGACAACCAGAAGCTGCTCGGCACGCTCCAGCGGCTGCGCGACCTCGGCAACACGGTCGTGGTGGTGGAGCACGACGAGGACACCATGCGCGCCGCCGACTGGCTCGTGGATCTCGGCCCGGGCGCCGGGCGTCATGGTGGTGAACTCGTGGCCGCCGGGACGCCGGCGCAGGTCATGGCCACGCCGGCCTCGCTGACGGGCCAGTACCTGCTCGGCAAGCGCCAGATCGAGGTGCCGTCGCGGCGCCGGCCCGGAAACGGCAATCACCTCGAGGTGCGCGGCGCGCGCGAGCACAACCTCAAGAAGGTGAATGCGTCGTTCCCGCTGGGAACGTTGACCTGCGTGACCGGCGTGTCGGGCTCGGGCAAGAGCACGCTGGTGAACGACATCCTGCTCACGTCGCTCGGGCGCCGGCTGGGTCTGGTCACGGAGTCCCCGGGCGCGCACGACGAGCTGCGCGGCCACGAGCACGTGGACAAGGTGGTGGCGATCGACCAGAGCCCCATCGGGCGAACGCCCCGCTCGAATCCCGCCACCTACACGGGCGCCTTCTCGCTCATCCGCGACCTCTTCGCGCAGCTGCCGGAGGCCAAGGTTCGCGGTTACGGACCCGGCCGCTTCTCGTTCAACGTCAAGGGCGGGCGCTGCGAGGCCTGCGAGGGCGACGGCTACAAGCGCATCGAAATGCACTTCCTGCCCGACGTGTTCGTGAAGTGCGACGTCTGCCACGGCCGGCGCTACAACCGGGACACTCTCGAGGTGCTCTACCGGGGGCGCTCCATCGCGGACGTGCTGGACATGACCGTGGAGGAGGCGAACGACTTCCTCGGGGCGGTTCCCGCTCTCCGACGGAAGCTCGAGACCCTCGCGGGGGTCGGGCTCGGCTATATTCACCTCGGTCAGGCGGCGACCACGTTGTCGGGAGGGGAGGCGCAGCGAGTCAAGCTCGCCACCGAACTCTCGAGGGTGGCCACCGGCAGGACGCTGTACGTGCTGGACGAACCGACGACGGGACTGCACTTCGAGGACGTTCGCGTCCTGCTTCAGGTGCTGCAGGCCCTCGTGGAAAAGGGAAATACCGCACTCGTGATCGAGCACAACCTCGATGTCATCAAGTGCGCGGACTGGATAGTGGACCTGGGTCCTGAAGGGGGCGACCGCGGTGGAGACATCGTGGCAGCCGGCACTCCCGAGGCGGTGGCGCGCGTCCGGGAGTCGCACACGGGAGCGGCCTTGCGCCAGGTGCTCGAACGATGACACAGACCATGACGGCTGAGACCACCCGCACGCACACGCGCGCGGCCACGATGCGGGCGATCGTCAAGACGCAGGCGGCGCAGGGCGCCGAGATTCGCGAGGTGCCGGTTCCGGTGCCCGGCCCGGGCGAGATCCTGCTCAAGGTGAAGCGCGCGGGAGTGTGCGGCACCGATCTGCACATCTGGGCGTGGGACCGCTGGGCGCAGTCCCGCATGAAGCCCCCGGTGACCATCGGCCACGAGTTCGTCGGCGAGGTGATCGAACTGGGACCCGGTGTCACCAGCGCGACGCTCGGTGACCTCGTGTCCTGCGAAAGCCACGTGGTCTGCCAGACCTGCCTGTCCTGCCGCACCGGCAACGGCCACGTCTGCGAGAACACCAAGATCCTCGGCGTCGACATCAACGGCGGTTTCGCGGAATACGTCGCCGTGCCGGCGGTCAACGCCTGGCACGTCCCGCCGAACATCCCGATCGAGATGGCCGCCTGCATGGAGCCGTGCGGGAACGCCGTCCACACCGCGTTCGCGGGCCCCTTGTCGGGCTGCAACATCGCGGTCACGGGGTGCGGCCCCATTGGGCTCTTCGCGATCGGCGTCGCTCGCGCCGCCGGCGCCGCGCGCGTGTTCGCCTCCGACGTGTCGGCCTACCGGCTCGATCTCGCGCGCAAGATGCAGGCGGACGCGGTCATCGATTCGTCCAAGGAGAACTTCGTCGAGCGCGTGCACGAGTTGACGCACGGCCGCGGCCTCGACGGCGTGCTCGAGATGAGCGGGCATCCGGCGGCCATGCGTGACGGTCTCGCGGCGCTCCGCATGGGCGGCCGCATGTCCATGCTCGGGCTGCCGACCGAGCCGTTCGAGCTGGACTGGAACCGGCTCGTGATCTTCAAGGGCATCACCCTGCACGGCATCATCGGGCGCCGCATGTACGACACCTGGTACCAGATGGACCAGCTCATGGGGTCGGGCCGGCTCGACATCCGCCCGGCGATCACCCATGTGATGGACATGGAGAAGTTCGACGACGCGATCGCGCTCCTGCGCGAGGGCAAGGCCGGCAAGGTCGTGCTCGTGCCGTGGGGCGAGAAGGCATAGGGGGCGGCCATGTTCGAATCCATGAAGCCGGTGCTCGGCGCGGAGCTCCAGAAGATCCGCGATGCGGGCCTGTACAAGTCGGAACGGGTCATTGCCACTCCCCAGGGCGCCGAGGTCCGCCTCGAGGACGGGCGTGAAGTGCTGGTGTTCTGCGCCAACAACTACCTGGGTCTCTCGAGCCATCCGCGGGTCATCGCCGCGGCGCACCGGGCGCTCGACTCCCACGGCTACGGCATGTCGTCGGTGCGGTTCATCTGCGGCACGCAGGACCTGCACCGCAGGCTCGAGCAGCGGATCTCCGAGTTCCTGGGGACCGAGGACACCATTCTGTACGCGGCCTGCTTCGACGCGAACGGCGGCGTCTTCGAGCCGTTGCTCGGCGAGGCCGATGCCGTCATCAGCGACGAGCTGAACCACGCCTCCATCATCGACGGCATCCGGCTCTGCAAGGCCCAGCGCTGGCGGTACAAGACGAACGACATGGCCGACCTCGAGCGCTGCCTGAAGGAAGCCGCCGAGAAGGGCTGTCCCCAGAAGCTGGTGGTGACCGACGGCGCGTTCAGCATGGACGGCACCGTCGCCAACCTGAAGGGGATCGTCGAACTGGCGGAGAAGTACGGTGCCATGGTGATGACCGACGAGTGCCACACCCTGGGATTCGTGGGGCGCACCGGCCGCGGCACGCCCGAGCTGCACGGCGTGCAGGGGCGGGTGGACATCATCACGGGAACGCTGGGCAAGGCGCTGGGTGGCGCGCTCGGCGGATTCACGTCGGGCCGCCGCGAGATCGTGCAGATGCTCCGGCAGCGTTCGCGTCCGTACCTCTTCAGCAACGCGCTTCCGCCCGCGGTCGTGGGGGCGAGCATCGAAGTGCTCGACCTGCTCACCGAGACCACCGAGCTGCGCGACCGGCTCGAGGCCAACACGAAGCGCTTCCGGCAGGGAATGAGCGCGGCCGGGTTCGAGCTCAAGCCCGGGGACCACCCGATCGTCCCGATCATGCTCTACGACGAGAAGCTGGCGCACGACATGGCGGCGCGGCTCCTCGAACGGGGCATCTACGTGATCGGGTTCTCGTTCCCGGTCGTGCCCCGCGGCCTCGCGCGCATCCGCGTGCAGCTGTCGGCGGCCCACACCGACGCGCAGATCGACCGCGCGATCGAGGCGTTCACGGCCGTCGGCCGTGAGCTGGGGGTGCTCGCCGCCCGAAGCTGAGCGGCGGGAGGTCGTTGCGAATTGCGAAGGGCGCGCCCGCCGGTCACGGCGGGCGCGCCCACTTCGTGCCGCCGCGCGCCGCCGGAAGCGGAGAAGTGTCGCCGCATCCGACACTCGCGCGATCCGGCGGCCCGATTCGCGTCCCGAGGCGCGCTTTTCGCGTGCCGCCGCTCGCGCGCGAAGGCTAGGCTCGTCTCTTCGTGCACCGCTGCGCCCGGACCTCCGGGAACCCGACACCTCGCCAGAACTCCAGATGGAGGCCCCCCGATGCTTCGTTGGCCACTCCGCGTCCTCTCCGCCGCCCTCGTCCTCCTGACGGTCGCCGCCGCTGCCTGGGCCCAGGCCCCCGGCAAGCTCGATGCGCGCGCCCGGGTCTCGCTCGCCCGCGCCCGCTCCGCGGACCCGGCCACCCGGCAGCAGACGGACGCCGCCGCGCTCACGCTCAGCGGTGAGCTCGACGTGTTCATCACCGGCAGCGTGTCGCGGGCACAGCTCGAGGCGCTCGGCGTGACCGTGCGCACCGAACTCCCGGGGTTGTTCACGGCGTTCGTGCCGCAGGCGTCGCTCGAGGCCGTCGAGATGCTCTCGAGCGTGACCAGCATCCAGGGAGCCGCGCCCGTCGAACTGAACAACAACACCGGCACCGCGGCGACGGGAGCTCCGGCGCTTCGCGGCCCCGGCCCCAACTTCACGGGACTCAACGGCGCCGGCGTCCTGGTGGCCGACGTGGACACCGGCGTGGACTACAACCACGGCGACTTTCTCGATCCGCTCGGCAACACGCGCTTCGTGTCCGTCTGGGACCAGACGGTGGCCGGTGGAGCCCCGGCGGGCTATCCGTACGGCACCGAATGGCTGCCGGCCCAGCTGAACGCCAACACCGCCACCGAGGTGGACGTGAATGGACACGGCACGCACGTGCTCGGCACCATCGCGGGTGACGGCAGCCAGACGGGTGGCGCGATTCCCGCGTTCACGTACACCGGCATGGCGCCCGCCGCGGACCTGATCATGGTCAAGACCGACCTCACGACCACGCACATCCTGGACGGTGTGGCGTACGTGTTCGGCAAGGCCACGGCGCTCGGCAAGAACGCCGTCGTCAACCTGTCTCTGGGATCCCAGTACGGCCCGCACGACGGCACGAGCGCGTTCGAAAGCGGGCTGACGGCGCTGACCGGCCCCGGGCGCATCATCTGCGTGTCGGCCGGCAACGACGGCGGCTCGTCCAAGCACGCGGAGGCGTTCGCCGCGGGCACGGGCACCAACATCACCATGACGGCCGGCGGCTCCGGCACCAACCGCATCATCGGCATCGACGGCTACTACAACGGCACCGAGAACCTCAGCCTGCAGATCACCACGCCCAACGGCACCGTGCTCGGCCCGTACACCATGGGCACCATCAACGGCTCGTACCCGACCGGCGCCTCCACCGCGAACGGCCGTGTCTACGTCGAGAACGGCGCCTCGGTGACCTCGACCGGCGCCCGAGAGGTGTACATCGAGATCAGCCCCACGACCGGACAGAACTTCAACGGCACGTGGACCTTCCGCTTCATTCCCGTGACGCTCGGCGCGGCCAACGGGGAAGTGGACCTGTGGCGCTTCTACACCAGCACCACGGCCATCACGGCCAACTTCGTCACCGGCAACCAGGTGAACGAGGAGATCATCAGCGAACCGGGCAATGCCACCGGCGTGATCACCACCGGAGCCTACGCCACGAAGGTCAACTGGCTCGACTGCACCGGCGCTTCGATCCAGTTCAGCAGTCCGCCCGCGATCGGCGGCCTCGCGGGATTCTCGAGTCGCGGGCCCACGCGTGACGGGCGGCAGAAGCCGGACATCGTGGCTTCGGGCTGGGCCGTGGGTTCCACGCGGTCGTTCGACCAGGCGATCGTCTGCTCGACGCCCTCGGTGACGCTCGATGACGGCATCAACCACATCATCAACTCCGGCACCTCGATGGCCTCGCCGCACACGGCGGGCGCCGCGGCGCTGCTGCTGCAGAAGTTCGGCGCCGTGACGCCGGCCTTCGTCCGCAGCTACCTGCAGACGCACGCGGTGGTGGACGGCCAGACCGGCGCCGTTCCCAACAAGGACTACGGCTACGGCAAGCTGTTCCTCGGCGACCTGTCGAACCCGGTCGTGACGGTGACCTCGCCGAACGGCGGCGAGAGCTACCAGGCGGGCCAGAGCTACAACGTGACGTGGACCGCGACGGACAACTCCGGCGTGACGAGCGTGGACCTCTACGAGTCCCACGACGGCGGCGTTAACTGGACGACCATCGCGATCGGGATCGCGAACACCGGTTCGTACGCGTGGGTCGGCACCACTCCGTACTCGACCACCTGCCGCACCCGCGTCGTGGCGCACGACGCGAACGGCAACGCGGGCGATGACATCAGCGACGCCGACTGGATCGTCTTCGATTCCGCCACGCCGACGCTGCTGACCATGCTCGCGGCCGAGTCGGTGGACGACGGCATCGCCGTCACCTGGACGCTCAGCTCGGCGCTCTCGGGCGCGACGGTGGTTCTGGAGCGTTCGGACTCCGAACTCGGGGAGTACGTGGCGGTGGATGCCGCCCAGCAGGCGCAGAGCGAAGCCGTGCGGGCGCTCGACGCCACGGCCGAAGCCGGACGCGCTTACTGGTACCGGCTCATCGTGACGCGGGGGACGCAGACGTACACGTTCGGCCCGATCTCGGCGCAGTCGAGCGTCGCGGTGACGGAGTTCGCGCTCGGCCGCGTGACGCCGACCCCGACCCGTGGCGTCGCCCGGTTCGACTACGCGCTGCCGCGGGCGGCGAGCGTCCGGCTGAGCGTCGTGGACGTCATGGGGCGTGAAGTCGCGCGGCTCATGGACGGCGTGCAGAACGCCGGCCGCTACCAGGCGGTGTGGAACGGCATGTCGGAGCGCGGTCCGGTCTCGTCCGGCATGTACTTCGTCCGGCTGCAGACCGGCGGGCGCACGCTGAGCAGCCGCATCGTGCTCTCGCGGTAGCATCGCGGAAATCCGCAACGACGAAGAAGGCCGGCGCCGGTGCGCCGGCCTTCTTCGTCTTCGGAGCATGGCCGCTCCTTGACCCTGTTGCGGGGCGGGCCTACCTTCGGGCGGGTTTTTCCCACGCCAAGGAGCGTCCTGTGACCGCACCAACCACGCTGAAACGCACCCCCTTCACCGAGTTTCATCGGGCCGCCGGGGCGAAGCTGGTGGATTTCGCCGGTTTCGAGATGCCGGTCCGCTACACGGGCGATGTTCGCGAGCACCAGGCGGTGCGCACGGGCGTCGGCCTTTTCGACATCACCCACATGGGCGAATTCATCGTTCGCGGTGAAGGAGCCCTGGCTTTCCTCGACCAGGTCGTGACCAACGACGTTTCGTCGCTCGCCGTCGGCCAGGCGCTCTATTCGCCCATGTGCCGGCCCGATGGCGGCATCGTGGACGACCTGCTCGTCTACCGGTACGCGGACCACTACATGGTCGTGGTCAATGCCTCGAACATGGCCAAGGACTTCGCGTGGATGCAGCAGCAGCTGCCGGCCACCGGGGTCACGTTCGAGAACCACTCGGACTCCACCGCGCTGCTCGCCGTCCAGGGGCCCAAGGCCGCCGAGGTGCTGCGTGGGCACGTTCCCGATGCCGCCCTCGAGCTGGGCTATTACCGCTTCATGCCCGGCCCGGTTTTCGGAGTCGAGGCCACGCTCTCGCGCACGGGCTACACCGGCGAGGACGGCTTCGAGCTGTACTTCCCGATGGAGCACGGCGTGAAGGTGTGGGAGGGGCTCGCGGCGGCCGGCGCGGCGCACGGGCTCGAGCTGATCGGGCTCGGCGCGCGCGACACGCTGCGGCTCGAGATGGGCTACATGCTCTACGGCAACGACATCGACGACACCACCAGCCCGCTCGAAGCGGGACTCGGCTGGACGGTCAAGATGGCGAAGTCCGGTTTCACCGGGCGCGACGCGCTCGCGAAGCAGAAGGCGGAAGGCCTCAAGCGAAAGCTGGTGGGCTTCCAGCTCGATGGGCGCCGCGTGCCCCGGCACGGCATGGCGATCTTCTCGGGCGGCCGGCAGGTGGGACACGTGACGAGCGGAACGTTCAGCCCGAGTCTCGAACGCCCGATCGGCATGGGCTACGTCGAGACCGGCCTGACGGCTTCGGGCACGGCTCTCGAGATCCAGGCTGGAACGACGATGTTGCCCGCGCGGGTCACCGCGCGGCCTTTCTATACGCGCGGTTCGCACCGCTCTTGAGCGGCAAGGAGGCGGGACGTGGCATATCCGGATGACGTTCGGTACACGGCGGAGCACGAGTGGGCGCGCGAGCAGGGCGGCGTCGTCACCGTGGGCATCACGAGCTACGCGACGGACCAGCTGGGCGACGTGGTCTTCGTCGAGCTGCCCGAAGTGGGCCGCAAGGTCGAGGTCGGCGGGACGTTCGGTGTCGTCGAGGCGGTGAAGACGGTGAGCGATCTCTTCGCTCCGGTCGCGGGCGAAGTGGTCGAGATCAATCCCGCTCTCGGAGACAATCCGGCCATCGTGAACCAGGATCCCTACGGGGAAGGCTGGATGGTCAAGATCCGGCTCGCCGATCCGGCCGAGTTCGCCAAGCTGCTCGGCAGCGCGGACTACGAGAAGCTCATCGAGGAGCACCACGCTTGATTCCTTCCGGTCCGGGCCGCCGGCATCGCGGCGCCGGCCGTGCGGGGAGCGTCGCGATGATGACCCCCGGCATGAATCCACCGGCGGCGGGCGAGTCGGCCCGCTCCGGCATCGAATGGACCTACGACCCGTGGCGTGAAAACGCCCGGGTCGCCGGACTTTCCGCGGCGTGCGCGGCCCTGCTCTGCGCTCTCGTGACGTCGTTGCGCGAGCCGCTGCTCGTCACCGCCGGGCTCGTGCTGGTCTGCGTCGCGGCGTTCGCGCCGGCGATCAGCCCGGCCGAGTGCCGCGCCGACGAGCGGGGCGCCGCGCGCCGCGGGCCGTTGGGATGGGAGCGCCGGCCGTGGGCCGCCATCCGGCGCATCGAGGCGCTGCCGTCCGCGATCCTGCTTTCGCCCTACGCCCGCAGGCACCTGCTGGACGCACAGCGCGGACTCACGCTCCCCGTGCCGGCGGCGCGCCGCGACGAGCTGCTCGCCCTCGTGCGGGCCGCCTGGGAGGCGCATGAGCGCGCCTGAGCCTCTCTCGGCCGAAGACACCGAGCTGCTCCGCCGGCTCGCGGCGCGCGTGGCGGAACTGCGCATGGAGACGCCCGCGATCCTCGCGCTCGAAACCGCGCGGCCCGTCTCCCTGGTCGCGGGTCAGGCCATGATCTTCTTCGAGCCCTTCGTGCAGTCGCTTTTCCGGCTGGGGGACTACCGCCGCTACGCCGCGCTCGCCGAGCGCCGTGACGCGCTGGAAGCCCTCGTGCAGCTCATCGAATCCGCCGCCGAGGCGCGCGACTCTTCGTCCTCCATCCCCGCCAAGCGCCCATGACATCGTTGCCCGACGACATTCGCTCCATACTCGCCACCGACTGCGGTTCCACCACGACCAAGGCCATCCTCATCGAGCGCGGCCCGGACGGCTACCGGCTCCGGGTGCGCGGCGAGGCCCCGACCACGGTTGAAGCGCCGTTCGAGGACGTCACGCGCGGTGTGCTCAATGCGGTGCGCGAGGTGGAGGAGCTGTGCGGGCGCCGGCTGCTCGACGGCGACCGCATCGTGAGCCCGCAGCAGGGCGACGTGGGCGTGGACCTGTACCTGTCCACGTCGAGCGCGGGCGGCGGACTGCAGATGATGGTCACCGGCCTGGTCAAGCAGATGACGGGCGAGAGCGCGCAGCGCGCGGCGCTGGGCGCGGGAGCGATCGTGATGGACGTGATGGCGCTGAACGACGGCCGCCGCCCGCACGAGAAGATCCAGCTGCTCCGCCAGCTGCGCCCGGACATGATCCTGCTGTCGGGCGGGACGGACGGTGGCGACGTGAAGCGCGTGGCGGAGATGGCCGAGCTCCTCGCGGCCGCCGACCCCAAGGCGCGGCTCGGCGCGGGCTACGAACTGCCCGTGATCTACGCGGGCAACAAGGATGCCGCCGCGGCCGTGCAGGGCAGCCTCGACTCGCGCACGGCGCTCAGCGTGGTGCCCAACCTGCGCCCCGAGCTCGAGCGCGAGAACCTCGGCCCCGCGCGTGACGCGATCCACGACCTGTTCATGGAACACGTCATGGCGCACGCTCCGGGCTACAAGAAGCTCATGACCTGGAGTCCCGTGCCGATCATGCCCACGCCCGGAGCGGTGGGGCTGATCATCGAAAAGATCGCGAAGCGCGACGGCATGGCCGTGGTGGGCGTCGACATCGGCGGCGCCACCACCGACGTGTTCTCGGTCTTCCGTGTCAAGGGAGAGGGGGAGACGGTCTTCAACCGGACGGTTTCCGCCAATCTGGGCATGAGCTACTCGGTATCGAACGTCATGGCCGAGGCGGGCATCGAGAACATCCTGCGCTGGGTGCCGTTCTCCGTGGACGAGCTCGACCTGCGCAACCGGATCAAGAACAAGATGATCCGTCCGACCACGATTCCACAGACGCTCGAGGATCTCGCCATCGAGCAGGCCATCTGCCGCGAGGCGCTGCGGCTGTCGTTCAGCCAGCACCGCTCGCTCGCCGTGGGCCTCAAGGGGCGCCAGCAGTCGCGCGACATCTCGGATGCGATGGACCAGAGCGCCTCGGGTTCGAGCCTCGTGGACCTGCTGGACCTGGGGCTGCTCGTCGGCTCCGGCGGCGTGCTGTCGCACGCCCCGAGGCGCGCGCAGGCGATGCTCATGATGCTCGACGCCTTCCTGCCGGAGGGAATCACCGAGCTGGCGGTGGACAGCATCTTCATGACGCCGCAGCTCGGGGTGCTCTCGACCGTCCACGAGCAGGCGGCCACCGAAGTGTTCGAGCGCGACTGTCTCGTCGTGCTCGGCCCCAGCGTCGCGCCGGTCGGAGCGGGCAAGCCCGGGCAGTCGTGCATGACGGTCGAGGTCCGCGGGGAGGGAGTTCCGCCCGCGGCGCACCGGGTCGCGTTCGGCGAGTTCCGCCTGGTGCCCACGCCTGGGAGCGGCCGCCTGACGCTGACCGTCACGCCCGAGCGCGGCTTCGACGTGGGGGCGGGCAAGGGCAAGCCGCTCGCCCGCGAAGTGCGCGCGGGAGTCGTCGGGCTGGTGCTCGATGCGCGCGGGCGGTCGCCGTTCGCGCTGCCCGACGGCGCGGAGGCGCGCATCGCGCGGCTGCGCGAGTGGAATCGCGCGCTGGCCGTCTACCCGAGGGAGCTCTGACATGGCGCACTCCTACACGCCCGGGCTTCGCGTCACGGGCGATGCGGTCATCCGCCGCGAGCGCCGCCTGCCGCTGGCGGGCAACGTGCTGGTGCGGGCCGGCGATGCGGTCGGCGCGGACACCGTCGTCGCGCGGACGGAGCTGCCGGGCAACGTTCAGCTGGTCAACCTCGCCGCGCGCCTCTCGGCGGACCCCGCCAAGGTGGTGGACACGCTCGTCGTCGCGATCGGGCAGGCCGTGGAGGCGGAGGAGCTCATCGCCACGTCGCGCGGACTCTTCGGGCTCGTGCGCAACGAAGTGAAGGCGCCCTGCGCCGGGGTGATCGAGAGCCTGTCCCCGGTGACGGGACAACTGCTGCTTCGCGAGCCTCCGATCCCGGTCGAGGTGAATGCCTACGTCCGCGGAACGGTCGCGCAGGTGCTGCCCGGTGAGGGCGTGGTGGTCGAGATGCGCGGCGCCTTCCTGCAGGGCATCTTCGGAGTCGGCGGCGAGACTTTCGGCGCGATCGCGGTGCCGCTCGGCGATCCGGCGGCGGAGCTTCGCCCCGGCGACCTGCGGCCGCAGCACCGCGGCTGCATCGTGGTGGGCGGTTCGTACGTCAGCCACGAGACGCTCATGCACGCGCGCGACATGGGAGTGGCCGCCATCGTGGTGGGTGGTTTCGACGACCGCGACCTCAAGCGCCTGCTCGGGCGGGACCTCGGCGTGGCGATCACGGGCGCGGAGGACATCGGGCTGACGCTGGTGCTGACCGAGGGGTTCGGGCGGATCCCGATGGCGCAGCGGACCTGGAACCTGCTGCGCTCGCACGAGGGCAAGGTGGCGTCCATCAGCGGCGCGACCCAGATTCGCGCCGGCGTGATGCGCCCCGAGATTCTCATTCCGCTCGACGGCGCCGCCGGCGGGGCCGAGGCGGAGCCGGAGGGAGGGCTCGAACTGGGCGCCCAGGTGCGCGTGATCCGCGAGCCGCATTTCGGGGTGATCGGCAAGGTCACGGCGCTGCCCAGCGAGCTGCGCGCGCTCGAGACCGAAGCGCTCGTCCGCGTCCTCGAAGTGGACTTCGGACCGGGCGCGGGACGGCACGTGGTGCCGCGCGCCAACGTGGAGCGCATCTCCGGATGAGCGTCCGCCCGCCGCGCATGGCCGTTGACTCGGCGAGAGACGCGTTGCTAGCGTGCCCGGCGCGGTTCCGTACCGGAATGCCGGTGAGCGTGGTTCACGGAGGATCCTCGTTGCCCCTCGGCTTGCGCAGTCGGTTCGTTCGGTTCGGCGCCCTCGTGGTGCTCCTGGCGTCGCTGGGCGCCTTCGCGCCCGGATTCGCCGGCGCGCAGTCCGCCCCGGCCGACTCCGTGCCCGCACTCGCGCCTCCGCGCGGGCTCGTCTACGCGGACGTGCCCGGCGATGCCGGTCTCGCGGTGGAGCTGAGCTGGACGCTCTCGCCCGACGACTCGGTGGGAACCGGGCTCGTGACCGGGTACTTCCTGGAGCGCTCCACGGCGCCCGGCGGGCCGTGGACCGTGGTGGACAGCGTCGTCGCCCGCACCGCCTCGTACACGGACCAGAGCATCCGCCGGGACACGCCCTACTTCTACCGGGTCGGTGTCTTCGGCCCGCGCGGCAGCGTTCTCGCCGGCGCCGCGGCCGGACCGGCCATCGGGCGCTCGTCCTGGTTCCACTCCTCGCGGGCCAGCGTGCTGGCGTTCCTGCTGCTCTTCTTCCTGCTGGTGCTCTACTACATGTACATGGCGCAACTCGGGCGCAAGCCGTTCGTCCGCCGGCTCGCGGGAATCGACGCCATCGAGGAGGCCATCGGACGCGCCACCGAAATGGGCCGCCCGGTGCTCTACGTGCCCGGGGTCCAGGACATCGACGAGATCCAGACCGTGGCGGGCCTCGTGATCCTCGAAAGCGTCGCCCGGATGACCGCGCGCTACGACACGCCGCTGCGCGTCCCGGTCGCGTACCCGATCCCGTTCACGATCGCGCAGGAGATGGTCCGCAGCGGGCACGCGCACGCGGGGCGGCCGGACGCCTACGATCCGGACTGCGTGCAGTTCGTCTCGCCCGAGCAGTTCGCCTACGTGGCCGCGATCACCGGCATCATGATGCGCGAGAAGCCCGCGGCCCACATCTTCATGGGCTCGTTCTATGGCGAGTCCCTCATGCTCGCCGAGACCGGATTCGCCAACGGCGCCATCCAGGTGGCGGGCACGGCCAACGTCCACCAGCTGCCCTTCTTCGTCGTGGCGTGCGACTACACGCTGATCGGCGAGGAGATCTTCGCCGCGAGCGCCTACCTGTCGGGTGAGGCCCGGCTCGTCGGCGGACTCAAGGGCGCGGACATGCTGAAGCTCGTCATCGTTGCCGTGGTCCTGATCGGCTGCGCGCTCGAAACCTTCGGCATCCACGGTCTGACGACCTGGATGCAGACGCAGTAGGAGGAACGGTTGAAGCGAGAGATCCCCCTGTTCCTGACGGCGCTCATCGGCGCCATCGTGGTGGCGGGATTCTTCGTGCCGCACCAGTGGGTCAGCGTTCCCGCGGACTTCCTGCAGCGCTGCGCCGTGATCGTGGTGGCCTTCGGCTACGCGCTCGGGGGCGCCAACGTGATCCGCGTCAACCTCGAGGGAATCGCGCGCCGCCAGACCGACTGGCCGTACAAGCTCGTCCTGCTCGCCGGGATGCTCGCGACGCTCGTGTTCGGGCTCTTCGTGGACCGCGCCGCGTTCCAGGATCCCGGGACCGTGTCGGTCTGGATCTACGACAACATCTACGTGCCGATGAACTCGACCATGTTCGCCCTGCTCGCGTTCTTCATCGCTTCCGCGGCGTTCCGGGCGTTCCGGGTCCGCTCGACCGAGGCGGCCCTGCTGGCCGCGTCCGCGCTCATCGTGATGCTCGGGCGGGTTCCGCTCGGCGACTTCGTCATGGCCGGCCTCTTCGACCACGAGGGGCTGCCGGATTTCGTGCGCCACTGGCGGCTCGAGCCCGTGCAGCAGTGGATCATGGATTTCCCCCAGAACGCCGCCAAGCGGGCGATCCTCATCGGGGCCGCGATGGGCGTGATGGCCACGGGGCTGCGGGTGATCCTCGGCATCGAGCGCTCCTACCTGGGAGGGAGCGACTGAAATGAACCTGCGCGCCCTCGAAAAGCTCGATCCCCGCTGGATCTTCCTGGTGGTCGGCCTGCTCGTGCTGATCCCGCTGCTGTGGCCCGTGGGGCTGCCGCTCAAGCCCTCGACGCCCGTCATCCAGTTCCACGACGCCCTCGAGGCTGTTCCCGACGGGTCCACCATTCTGATGTCCTGCGACTATGACCCGGCGTCGACCCCGGAACTGGGTCCCATGACGCGCACCGCGCTCCGGCAGCTGTGGGAGAAGCGCTGCAAGGTGGTCGTGACCGTGCTCTGGAACGGCGGTTCGGTCGTGGTGGACCAGACCATCGAGGAGGTCGCGGACGAGTTCCGCGCCCGCGGCGTGAAACTCGTGGACGGCGTGGACTACGTGAACCTCGGCTACAAGTCGGGCAACGAGGCGGTCATGGTGCTGATGGGGCAGGGGATCGCGAGCGCGTTTCCGGTGGACCAGCACGGGCGCGTGACGGCCACGCTCCCGATCATGCGCAACGTGTCCGGCTATTCCGGCTTTCCGCTGCTCGTGAACATCTCGGCGGGCTATCCCGGCACGAAGGAGTGGGTGCAGCAGGTGAACTCGCGCTTCCACCTGCCCATGGTCTCCGGCTGCACGGCGGTGAGCGCTCCCGAGTTCTTCCCGTACCTGCAGTCCGGGCAGTTGCGCGGGCTGCTCGGCGGCATGGCGGGCGCGGCCGAGTACGAACTGCTCCGCAAGGAAAAGGGCTCCGCCACCCGGGGCATGGACGCGCAGTCCCTGGCGCACGTGTTCATCGCGCTGTGCATCGTGCTCGGCAACGTCGTGCACCGCGCGCGGCCGGCGGGAGGACAGGCCTGATGCATTTCTCCTCCGACTTCGGCGTGTGGGTCGCGGCCCTGCTCACCCTGTGCATCTTCTCGTTCCTGTACCGGGACAACCCGCTCTACAAGTTCGCCGAGCACCTCTTCGTGGGCGTGTCCGCGGGCTACTACATCTGCCTGAACTACTGGACCGTCGTGCACCAGTACCTCGTGCTTCCTCTGGGCGAGGTGTTCCGCGGCGAACTCGAGGGCGGACCGTTCCAGGCCCGGCTGCAGGACTATCGCGCCTTCCTCGTGATCCCGGCCGTGCTGGGCGTGCTGTTGTTCACCCGGCTGTTCACGCGGCTCTCGTGGATGTCCCGCTGGTCGCTCGCGGTGATCATGGGAGTGTTCGCCGGTCTCAAGACCACGGGCTTCGCGCAGGGCGACCTGGTGGCGCAGGTGCAGGCCAGCCTGATCCCGCTGTGGATTCCGGGCGACCTCTGGGCGAGCTTCAACGCCGTGCTGTTCACCGTCGGCCTGGTGACGAGCCTGCTGTTCTTCTTCTACAGTCGCGAGCACAAGGGCGCGCTGGGCGTGTCGTCGCGCATCGGCGTCTGGTTCCTGATGATCTCCTTCGGCGCGGGCTACGGTTACACCGTCATGTCCCGGGTGTCGCTGCTGATCGGGCGGTTCCAGTTCCTGCTCACGGACTGGCTTCATGTGAGGTGATCGCGGCGTGACCCGACTCCGCCGCGATTCACCGCCCCCGGCCCACGCAGCCGGGGGTTCGACTTTCGGGTGAGGGAGCAAGCGGCATGATCCTCTGGCTCGACGGCGCCCACGGCGCGATCGAGAACATGCGGCGCGACTCGCGGCTGCTGGAGGCGGGCGCGGCAGGGCGGGCGTTCCCGGCGGTCCTGAGGCTGTTCCGCTTCCATCCGGCGGGCATCACGCTGGGCAACAGCCAGGACTCCGCCGCCGAACTGGATCTGCCGGCCCTGCGCGAAAGCGGCATCGAGTGGGCGTCGCGCCCGACCGGCGGCCGCGCGATCTGGCACGACGAGGAATGGACGTTCTCGCTCCGCGCCCCGCTCGGGGCCGCCGGCTGGGCATCCTCCCCTTCGGCGGCGTACGAGCGCACCTGTCTTCTGCTGGCGGCCGCGCTGCGCGACCTGGGCGTTCCGGTCGAGCTTTCCGCCGGAACGGCGCGCGGCGTGGGAAGCCCGCGCGGGACCGATGGCGCCGCGCCGCCCTGCTTCGCGTCCACCGCGCGCCACGAACTCACGCTCGGGGGGCGGAAGTTCGCGGGCATCGCCCAGAGGGCCGTGCGCGACACGCTCCTTCAGCAGGGCAGCCTGCTGCTCGGGCCGTCCCACCTGGAACTCGCGCGTTGGATGCGCGTGCCGGAGGAACGGCGGCACGGCCTGCGCGCGGCGCTCGCGCGCTCGGCCTGTGACGCCGGCGCCCACCTAGCGGCCGACGCGCCGCTGGAGTCGCTCGCCGGCGCGCTCGCCGCGCACCTGCCCGGCGTCCATCGCGTCGTCGGGGACGAGGGCGTGGCCCTGCTGGACGGGGAGGCCCCGGGCGGATGAACCGGGGTTTGCGCCGCCCGCGGGCGCGTTCCTATGATGCGCACCCGGCCTTCCCGCCGGGCGTGCACCGGGTGAGGATCACGGAGGGAAGCGGCGTGCGACGTGTGCTCGAGCGTTGGTGGATCACGGGGGCGGTCGTCCTGGCCTGCGCCGGCGCCGCCGGTTGCTCCGGGGGCGCGCGAGAGCACGCGCCCTTCGTGGACCGCGAACCGCTTCCGGCCGACACGCTCACGATGCGCATGCGCGAGGCGGGGGAGTACGGCGGGCGCTTCGTGATCGGCGCCACGGCGAGCCCCAAGACCTTCAATCCCGTCATGGCCAACGAGCGCCCCACCAACGACGT
>JADLGX010000038.1 GCA_020849095.1 Candidatus Eiseniibacteriota bacterium | reverse complement strand
GCGAGATCGTGCGCTTCCTCAAGGACCTCAAGCTCAAGAAGGTGCAGTCCGCCATCCAGGGCGACACCGTGCGCATCTCGTCGGCCAGCAAGGACGACCTGCAGGGCGCCATGGCGGTGCTGCGCGGGCACGACTTCGGGGTCGAGCTCAAGTTCGGCAACTTCCGCACCAACGGGTGACGGCGTGACGCACCAGCGGTGGGAGCGCGACGGGTTCACGGTGAGCACCGATCCGGCGCTCCTCGACCTCGGCGTGGTGCACGGCTTTCTCACCACGAGCTACTGGTCGCCCGGCATCTCGCGCGAAAAGGTGGAGCGCGCCGCCGCGCACTCGCTGGTGTTCGGGCTGTACGAGGGCGGAACGCAGGTGGGCTACGCGCGGGTGGTGACCGACTTCACGGCCGTCGCCTACCTGGGCGACGTGTTCGTGCGCGAAGAGTGGCGCGGGCGCGGGCTGTCGAAGTTCCTGATGGGGTGCATCGTCGCGCACCCCGAACTGCAGGGGCTCCGGCGCTGGATCCTGCTCACACGCGACGCGCACGGGCTGTACCGGCAGTTCGGGTTCACGGACATCGGGAACCCCGAACGCTGGATGCACCGCTGGGACCCGGACGCGTCGCGGCGGCCCTGAGCTACGCCGCCTTGTCCCCCGCGGGCGCCTGGAAGAGCACATGCTCGCCCTTTTCGTAAATGTCCCGTGCGTCGCCCACGATCCGCGTGTCCACCTCACCGATCTGCTTGAGGTCCTTGCCCGCGTACTCGAACTGGTGCAGGACGTAGCGCATGCAGTTGATGCGCGCGCGCTTCTTGTCGTCGGAGCGCACCACGGTCCACGGCGCGTCGGGCGTGTTGGTGTAGAAGAACATCTCTTCCTTGGCGCTCGTGTAGTCGTCCCACTTGTCGAGCGACGCCATGTCCACCGGGCTCAGCTTCCACTGCTTGAGCGGGTCGTTCTTGCGCTGGTTGAACCGCCGACGCTGCTCCTTCTGTGACACCGAGAACCAGAACTTGAACAGGCGCAGGTTGCTGTTGACCAGCATGCGCTCCAGTTCCGGCACCTGGCGCAGGAACTCCAGATGGTCCTGGCGTGAGCAGAAGCCCATCACCTTTTCCACGCCGGCGCGGTTGTACCAGGAGCGGTCGAACAGCACGATCTCGCCGGCCGACGGCAGGCGGCTGATGTAGCGCTGGAAGTACCACTGGCCCTTCTCGCGTTCGGTGGGTTTTTCCAGCGCCACCACAGAAGCTCCGCGCGGGTTCAGGTGCTCCATGAAGCGCTTGATCGTGCCGCCCTTGCCCGCCGCATCGCGGCCCTCGAACAGGATGGCGATCTTTTCGCCGCTCTGCCTCGCCCAGTTCTGCAGCTTGAGCAGTTCGGTCTGGAGCAGCAGCTTGTGCTCCTCGTACTCGCTTCGCTTCATCCTGGGCGGCAGCTCGGTCGTGTAGAAGCGCGATCCCGGACGATCGGCGAAACTCGGTCTGCGCGGCGCGTCGGACGCATTCAGCGGCGGAGCGGCAGCGGTCTTCTCGGCCATGGTGTCCTCCCCTCGCGGTCGTTCTCGACCGCTGCGGGAGTGAACTGAAGGAGGACCACGGCGCCCGGCCGGTTCAACGGCGAGCGGGCTCCAGCACCACGCGCGTCTGCGTGTGCCCCTCACAGCGAACGGTGACCACCGAGTCGCCACGCACCAGGGCGTAACGGTATTTGCCGCGGGCTTTCACGAGCAGCCGGTAGTCGCCGCAGGGCAGCGGCCCCAGCCGGAACTCGCGCGGCGGGCCCATGAACAGGTCCACGCTGGTGCTCTGGCGCGCCGGGCCCTCAAGCGTGAGCTCGACCGGCACGTCCTTCTCGAGCGGTCGCTCCCAGTCGAGTTCGACCGTTCCTCGCAGCCGGCACGCGCAGGTGTCGGGCGCGCCCGCCGCGGGCGCGGGCGCGAACGGCTCGATCGTGAAGACCCGCGGGTTTGCGGGGCGCGCGGGCGCCGGGACGACGGGCGCGGGCGTGGCGACGGGCGACGGCGCGGCGTCCTCCTCCTGCTCGGGCGCGCGGCGGGCGGGCGGGTTGTCCGGCGTGACGCCCGGAGTGACCGCAGGCTTGGGCACGGGCTTGGCGGCGGCGCGGGCGGCAGCGGCGCGGGCGTCGCGCTCTTCACGCTCACGCTTGCGGCGAACGGCGGCCAGACTGTCGCGCGTGTGGCGCTCGGCGGTGGCACGCACGCGCGCTTCGGCGCGGCGGGCGGCGCGGGCGATGGCGGCGGTGTCGGGCGCGACGGGCTTGGGGGCGACAGGCTTGGTCACCACGACCGGCTTGGCGACGGGCGCCGGCACGGGCTTCACCGGCGCGGGTTTGGCGGCGGCGGGCTTGGGCGCGGGCTCTCGCATCGGGTCCGGTCCGGCGGGCGCGGGCGTGATGCCGCCGAGCGACACCTCGTCCACGGCCGAAAGCTCCAGCGACTGCGTGGCGCGCACGGCGCCGCCGAAGTCGGCGTCCACCCACGCGGTGGGCACGCCTTCCTGCGCGAACGAAGTGATCACGGCGGCGGTGGCCGACGGCGAGTTGGAGCGCACGCGCAGCT
>JADLGX010000037.1 GCA_020849095.1 Candidatus Eiseniibacteriota bacterium | reverse complement strand
TGGGCCTCGCGCGCGAGAAGTCATGACGATCGGGGCGGCCCGGTCGGGGATGGATTCAGTGCGTCAGCGCGTAGTGGACCAGGTTGGTCGCCATACGCAGGGCCGCTTCGTGCTTCTCGGGAGGATCGTGGTGCACGGACTCGTCTTCGAGGCCGTCCCCGAGGTCGCAATCGAAGGAAAAGAATACACAGAGCCTTCCGTCGCGAACAATGCCGAAGGCCCGCGGCGGGCCGCCGTCGTGCTCGTGAATCTTGGGCAGGCCGCCCGGAAAGTCGTGCGGCTGCCGGAAGACCGGGTGCGAGAAGGGCAGCTCGACCAGTTCGGCATCCGGGAACACCTTCTTCATCTCGCGCCGGAACGACGGCCCGATGCCGTAGTCGTCGTCCACCCACAGGAAGCCGCCCGAATCGAGCCAGCGCCGCAGGTTGGCGGCCTCGGCGTCCGTCAGCTTGATGTTGCCGTGACCGGAAGCGAACACGAACGGGTACTGGAACAGCGTCGCCGAGCCGGGCTCGACCACCGCCGCGTCGTCGCCGGCCACCGCGATGGTGGTGCGCGCGCGCAGGGACGCCATCAGGTTCTTGAGCGAGGTCTGGTTGCCGTACCAGTCGCCGCCGCCGCCGTACTTGAGCCGTGCGATGCCGAATGCGCGGCTCCCGGCCGGCGTGGGGGCCGCATGCGCGGGCGCCGAGGCCAGGGCGAGCAGGAGCACGAGAGAGGCGACCGCGCGACGAGTCATGGGCCCAGCATAACAAAGGAGGGGAACCCTTCCGGGTCCCCCTCCGACGAGCGCGATGCGAAAGGCGACTAGCGCGAAGCCACCTTGGCGCGTCCTTCGACGACGGCCCGGGCCTGCGCCGGGGTCAGCCCGGTGGGCATGCCCTTGCGCGGGAGGCGGGTCGTGGGCGTGGCCTGCGAGCGGGCGCCGTTGCCGGCGAACTGCGGACGCACGTCCTGGTTGAAGGGGTCGAACACGATCTTGGCGCCGCCCACCGGCAGCACGGTGTAGGCGTTGAAGCCGGCCGGGCCCTCTTCTGTGAAGCGCAGCTTGAACGGGTCGTTGGGAACCGGCGGGCGGGTCAGCAGCGTGGCGGCGCCCGGATTGAGGCGGTTCACGATGCGGAAGTTGGCGTCCACCGCGGCGACTCGAACGATCATGCGGATCGGAAAGTGGTCACCCACGAAGTTGAACGGGATCGACGTTCCGGTCTGGAGCAGGATCACCTGCGAGGAGGTCGGGTCAGGATAGATCGGCGCCGGGAAGTTCGTGTAGATCGCCTTGTTGCGCGACGCCGTCACCTCGCCGAAGTCGAGGATGTTGACGATGTACAGCACGGCGCGCGGATCCGGCGTCCACGACACCACGCCGATCGAGTCCGCGAAGCGGTCGGCCGACGTGAGCAGGATGTCCTCGTCGATCGCGCCGAGCGGAGCGGTCAGGTTGGAGATCGGGGCGGAGTTGCCGGCCGATCCGTTCATCGTTCCGCGAACCACGTAGCTGGCGCCGCTCGCGATCGGGCTCGGATCCTCGAACGTGAAGACGTCCCGCTGCAGCACGAGGTCCTTGATCAGCGGACGCAGCGAGTAGTCGAACATCGAGGCCAGCCCGCCGTTCTCGTACTTGCGGAACACCTGGAGGCCGGTGGCGATGGAGTGGTCGAAGACCGCCGCCATCACGTGGCCCACGCTGTCCGGGGCGAGTTGCTCGACGGTTCCGACATAGTCGTCCGAGTTGTCGTCGGGCGTGCCGGGATCGAGGTAGTGGGCCGCCAGCCGCTCCGGCTGCTGCCAGCCCACCAGAAGCACGTCGTCGGTCTGGACGCCTTCGAGCGTCGAGAATCCCGAGTCCGGTGCGGTCACCTTCTTGGCGCAACCGGCGAGCGCGGCGAAAGCGAAAAATGCCGCGGCGATCATGAGGACCCGCACTGCGCGTGACTGGGTCATTTTCCCTGTGCCTTTCGTTACTCCGCCTGGACGCCCTTCTGGCGATCCAGAGCGATCCAGAGGTCGAGCGCGACGGCGCTCGCCACGTAAACGGACGAGTAGGTTCCGAAGACCGTTCCGATGAGCATCGCGAACGAGAAGTCGTTGAGCACTTCGCCGCCCCAGACGAAGAGGGCGAGCGCCGCCAGGAACACGGTGAATGCCGTGATGACGGTGCGCGACAGGGTCTCGTTGATCGCGATGTCCATCATCCGGGAGTGCTGCTCCTTGCGAAGAGCCTTGGAGCGCTCGCGGATGCGGTCGAAGATCACGATGGTGTCGTTGATCGAATAGCCGGCAATGGTGAGCAGGGCGGCGACGACCGTCAGGGACACCTCACGCCCGGTGAACATGAGGAAGCCCAGCGTCACGAGGACGTCGTGCAGCAGGGCCACGACGCCGCCAACGGCGAACTTAAACTCATACCGGATACCGACGTAAAGCAGAATCACGCCCAGGCTGGACAGGATGGCCATGACCGCCTTGGTGCGCAGTTCTCCGCCCACCTTGGGGCCCACGGTCTCGATGCGGCGGATTTCGACCGCCGTGCCCGCGACCTTGGCCGTGATGGCCTCCGTCATCCGTTCGGAGATGTGCTTGGCGTCCTCGGCCGAGGCGCTCTCCGAGCTCTGGACCCGGATCAGGTACTCGTCCTTGGCGTCGTTGGTCAGCTGCTGAATCTCGGCGCCCTTGAAGCCGGCGCCGTCCAGCGCCTCGCGCACCTCGTCGGCATGAGCCGCGGGGGTGGTGCGAAGCTGGACCAGCGTTCCGCCCGTGAAGTCGACCGAGTAGCGGGGACCCTTGGTGAACAGGAAGCCGAGGGTGGCGACGAGAAGGATCGTGGAGATCGCATAGGCGATCCGGCGATGCTTCATGAATGGGAAGTTGGTGTCGTGCAGGATCTGAAGCATGGGTTCCTCGCTCCGCTAGATGCTGAGCCGGTCGGCTTTGCCGCGGCTGAGCCAGAAGTCGTAGATCATCCGGGTGAACACGACCGCCGTGAACAGATTGGCGAGCAGGCCCCAGATCAGGGTGAAGGCGAAGCCCTTGATGGGGCCGGTGCCGAACTGGAACAGGAACAACGCCGAGATGATCTGCGTGGAGTGGGCATCGAACACGGTGCGGAACGCACGGTTGTAGCCGAGGTCCACGGCCTGCCGGATGCTGCGCCCGTTGCGGAGTTCTTCGCGGATGCGTTCGAAGATCAGCACGTTCGTGTCCACCGCCATGCCCACCGTCAGCACGAGGCCGGCGATGCCGGGCAGGGTCAGAGTGGCGCCCGAGTAGCCCAGGATGGCGAGGATGTAGAACGTGTTCAGGATCATCGCGATGACGGCGATGACGCCGGACAGCTGGTAGTACACCACCATGAAGCCGATGATCATCGCCGTGCCGATCAGGCCGGCGGTGACGCCCTGCTGGATCGAGTCCCCGCCGAGCGACGGTCCGACCGTCCGCTCTTCGAGGATCTTGACCGGGGCGGGAAGCGCGCCGGCGCGGAGCACGATGGCGAGGTCCTTGGACGTTCCGATGTCGAAGCTGCCGCCCGTGATCGACGCGTCACCCGAGGGGATCCGGTCCCGGATGGAGGGCGCCGACTGCACGACGCCGTCGAGGATGATGGCGAGCTGGCGGCCCACATTGGCGCCGGTGACGCGGGCGAAATCGGCCCGGCCCTTGGGCGTCATCTTCATGGTCACGCCCCACGCGCCCGGGTTGGTCTGGTCGAGGCCGACCTGCGCATCGGCGCTGGCGACCGAGCCACCCGTCATCTCGGCTTCACGCTTGAGCACGTACATGACGCGGCCCGTGATGCCCTGCATGTCCTCTTCGCCGTTGCCCCACAGGACCTGCGTGTCCGAGGGCAGGATGCTGTCGAGTGACGTGCCTTCCATCATCTTGGCCACGATCTGGGCGTCTTCGGAACGGAAGAAGCCCTGGTCGAGCATGCGGCCGGTGAAGGGATGCAGGCGAAGGAGCGAGTCCGCCGTCGCATCGGTGTTGCGGGCCGCGAAGTAGGCGTCGATCCGCTCGAAGGCCGCCCGTGTCTCCTCGGGCGTGCGCACCAGCTTGAACTCGAGGAGCGCCGTCTTGCCGATCAGCTCGATCGCGCGGCCGCGGTCGGTCAGGCCCGGCAGCTGGACCGCGATGCGATCCTCGCCTTCGCGCTGGATGAGCGGCTCGGCGACACCGAACTGATCCACGCGGTTGCGGATGATCTCCATCGCGCGTTCGGTGGCGTCCTTGGCTTCGGCGCTGCTGAGGCGAGCCTTGTCCACCTCGAGGAGCAGCTGCAGGCCGCCCTGAAGGTCGAGTCCGAGGTGAATGGCCTGCTTGCGCAACTCCGCAAGCTTCGCCGGCTGCAGCGCTTCACGCTGGGCGGGCGTCATCGAGTAGTAGGTGTACGACGGGTAGAGGTACCAGGCGGCCAGAATGGTCACCAGGACGACACCCGCCAGCTTCAACAGGTCCGAGCGAGACATGGGATCCCCCATACGGTCAACCGCCGGGAAGGCGGATAGTCCCCTCCCGGCGTGCGCAGAGACAAATGAGTGGCGAAGTCTATGCGGGTGGTGAAGGGGGTGTCAACGCAAGCGCCTTTTTGCTCCGGGGACGGGCAAGTGCGCGCCGGCCCGGACGGGGCCCGGTTGGCGGCCGGACCCGGCAACGATGGACTGTGTGCTGGGGTGGGTCGGGGTGGGGAGGGAGTTGCGGCTGGGGAGGTGGGATCCCGGCCGGCGCGCACCCCGACGGCCAACGCAATCCCGGTGCCGGGAGGCGAGCGGCGCAAGTCCGCCTCCGGCACCGGCGGGTCGGCGCGCGCTCGGCCATGGCTCGACGGCGCCGTCGGCGGGCCGACGCGGGAGCGCGCGAGCGTTCCTCGCGCGTGAATCGCGCCCCGGTTTCTTGACACTGCTCCGCGTGCCTTCCTATAGTCCCGCGCCTACCGTACCGGGCCCACCTATCCTTCGCAGAATGAGGAGCTTTCCTCGCATGATCTCTCGCGTTCGCCTGGCGAGCGTCGCGGTCCTCCTGCTGCTCTCGAGTGCCGCAGTCAGCTCAGCCCAGCAGGCGGATTCCACCCACGCAGCCGTGTCCCCGGCGCGGCCGGGACGAGGCGCGATCGGCTTCCAGGCCGGCAGCTCCTGGTTCGCGGCAGATGGGGACTATTCCGAGGGCGCCCTGCCCCGGATGACGTTCATGGGTAGCTTCCGGCACGTCGTCTCCTCGCATTGGAGCTGGCAGGCCAGCCCCTATTTCACGTGGGCGGCTTACGGAAACTCCACCGTGATGGCGTTCCCCGACCCCAACTTCCCGGCCGACGAGACCAAGGGCCAGGTGCTGCTCCAGCTGGTCGGCGCCAATGCCCAGCTGCAGCGCACGGGCGGTGGCCCGAACTGGCGCTGGCACGTGGGAGCGGGCCCGGGCGCCTATCGCGTGGTCGTCCAGAACCGCCGCAAGGTGCTCAAGGATCCCACCACCAAGCGCCTTCACCAGGGCACCTACCTGGCGGCCACGGCCCAGGCGGGCATCGAACACTTCAACAAGAAGCTCGCGAACACGTCGCTCGAGCTCACGCTGGCCTCGCACATGGCGTTCGCGACGCGCGACGACCAGTTCGTGGACGGCTTCAACGGCAATCCGCTGAACCTCGAAGCGCGGTTCGGCGTGCACTACTACTTCGACTACAAGAAGAAGGGCAAGAAGCCCGGGTTGCCTCCGGCCCCTTCGGCCCCTCCGGCTTCCACGCCGGGGCACTGAATCACGCGAAGCCGCAGCGCGTCCCGCTGCGGCTTCGACGTTTTCGGCAAGGAGCTTTCCCGTGAGCGAGCGCATTGCCTGGAACGACAAGATCGGACCCGAGTCGCTGACGTTCGACGACGTGCTGCTGATCCCGCGCTACTCGGCGGTGCATCCGCGCGAAGTGGACGTGCGCTCGCGGTTCTCGCGCAACATCACGATCCACATTCCCATCGTGAGCGCGGCCATGGACACCGTGACCGAATCCGGGCTGGCGATCGCGCTCGCCCGTGAAGGCGGGCTCGGCGTGATCCACAAGAACCTCACGATCGAGGACCAGTCCGCGCAGGTGGACCGGGTCAAGCGCTCCGAGAGCGGCATGATCGTGGACCCGGTCACGCTGGGGCCGTCGGCCACGCTGGCCGAGGCGCACTCGATCATGGCGCGCTTCCACATCTCGGGCGTGCCCATCACCGAGAACGGCAAGCTGGTCGGCATCCTGACCAATCGCGACCTGCGCTTCGAGGACGACCACACGCGTCGCGTGTCCGAGGTGATGACGCGCGACAAGCTGGTCACCGCGCCCGTGGGCACCACGCTGGTCCAGGCCAAGGACATTCTCGCGAAGCACCGCATCGAGAAGCTGCCCGTGGTCAACGAGGCCGGCGAGCTCAAGGGCCTCATCACGGTCAAGGACATCGAAAAGCGCATCCGCCACCCGCACGCCTGCAAGGACGAACTGGGCCGGCTGCGGGTCGCCGCGGCCGTGGGAGCCGGAGGCGACTTCTTGGAAAGGGCGCAGGAACTGGTGCGCGTGGGCGTGGACGCGCTCGTGCTGGACAGCGCGCACGGGCACAGCATCGGCGTCATCGAGGCCACTCGGCAGCTGCGAGCCGCGGTGAAGGACGCCGACGTGGTGGCGGGCAATGTCAGCACCGGCGAGGGCGCGCGCGCGCTGGCCGATGCCGGGGCCGACGCGGTCAAGGTGGGCATGGGGCCGGGCGCCATCTGCACCACGCGCGTGGTGAGCGGCGCCGGCATGGCGCAGATCACAGCGGTGCTCGAGGCGGGCAAGGCGCTCGAGGAACTCGACGTGCCGGTCATCGCCGACGGCGGCATCAAGTACACGGGCGACATCGTCAAGGCGCTGGCCGCCGGCGGGCACTCGGTGATGATCGGCGGGCTGTTCGCCGGCTGCGAGGAAAGCCCCGGCGAGACCGTGCTGCTCGAGGGCCGCCAGTACAAGGTGTACCGCGGCATGGGTTCGCTCGGCGCGATGGCCGCGGCCAAGGGCAGCCGCGAGCGCTACTTCCAGGAGAACACCGACGAGCTGGCCAAGCTCGTGCCCGAGGGCATCGAAGGGCGCGTGCCGTTCAAGGGCGCGCTCGCGACCACGGTGTACCAGATGATCGGCGGGCTGCGCGCCGGCATGGGCTACTGCGGCGTGCGCACGATCCCCGAGCTGAGACTGCATGCGCGATTCTCGCGCATCAGCAGCGCCGGGCTGCGCGAGAGCCATCCGCACGACATCAAGATCACCAAGGAAGCGCCCAACTACGAAGTGCGTTGAAGCGCGCGGCGCCCCGCGCGAGCCGCCAGAAGTTTCATCGTGTTTCTCGCTGCAGCTCGCCACGCGCTCCGCTATGTTGCGCGCGCGAAACGCACTTGCGCGTTTCATTCCCCCGGCGCCCCCTCGCGCTCGTCCGCTGCCGTCCGCTTTCTGGCCACGCCTTCCCCGTGAGGAGGAGAGACCATGCGGCCCATCGGTACCCGTCGCGGCAATCCCA
>JADLGX010000036.1 GCA_020849095.1 Candidatus Eiseniibacteriota bacterium | reverse complement strand
GAGTGGCGTCCCCAACGGGATTTGAACCCGTGTTACCGCCGTGAAAGGGCGGTGTCCTGACCCCTAGACGATAGGGACGCACCAGGCACTCTTGGAAGGGCGCGCAACATAACCGCAGCGGGCCCCTCTTTTCAAGCCAGCGGCCGCCTCGGCAGCCGCGGCAATCCGCGTCAGCGCCCCGCGCCGCCAATCACCAGCACGCGCGCTTCACGCACCTGGTCGCGCTGCATCAGCCCGTTCGCGGCGTTCTCGGCGGCGGCATTGCTGGCAAAGCGCCCCAGCACCAACCGGTACATGGTGGTGGTGCCGTCCCGGAACGGATAGATGCGCGCCTCCAGTCCGGTCGTGCCCTCCAGCCGCGTGCGCTCGGCCTCGGCGCGATCGCGATCCAAGAACGCGGCCACGCCAATCCCGAACACCGACGTGGGAGCGCTCGCCGGCGCGGCGACGGCCGGCTTCACTGCGGGCGGGGCAGCCTTCGCGGGAAACGGATTCGCCTTGGTCGCCACGGGAGCGCCGGGCGGCACGATCACCACGGCGGAATCCGCCGTGGCGCCTGCGACCACGCTGCTGTCGGCGGTCGCGGCGCTCGTGTCGGGCGCGGCCGGCACGGCGGGCGCGGGCTTCGCCGCGCGCAGCGAGTCGGCCACGGTGGCGGTTCCGGCCAGCGCGCGCAGCACGGGCACATCGATCACGGCAAAGCGCTGCAGCAGCACCAGCGACACGGCCACGGTCGCCACGGCAGCGGCGCCCATCAGCCACGGCATCACGCTCTGCTTGCGCGCTTCGTCGGCAATGTCGGCCTCGATCTTCTCGCGCAGCCGCGCCGGCAGGCCGGACAGGTCGTCGGTCGCGGGATTCGCGGTGGCGGCCATCTCCTCCAGCTCGTTGCGGCTCGGAAACCGCGGCGGCTCGCTGGCCGCGATGGGCTCGGGCGTGGCGGGCGGCGCAGGCGGCGCCGGCGCCTCGGCCTCGGCGTTCTGTCCCAGCCGGCGCGCCTCGAACAACTCCTGCGCGGCGCGCGTCCACGCGTCCAGTTCCTTCTTCTCGATCACGTCCAGGTCGGCGGCCGGCTCCTCGGCTTCAGGGGGCGCAGCGCTGCTGGCCACGAACGTGGGTTCGTTCCTCTCGGGCAGCACGGGCGGCGCATAGGGCGCCACTTGCTCGTCGGTCAGTTCGGGCGGCGACCACGTGGGCACCGCCGGCGCATCGCTCACACGCGGCGCCACGGGCTCGGCCGCGCGGGGCGCGGGTGGTGCGGCAGGCGCGGCGGGCGCCGGAGTCGCCGGTCGTGCGGCCTGCACCGGAGGCGCAGCAGGCGCAGGCGGCGCGGGCGCAGCAGGCGCCTCCTCGGCCATCGGCGCCTCGTTCGGCTCTCCCAGCACGCTGCGGAACTCGGTCTCGTTCGCCACGGCGCTCACGTGCTCGGGGCGCACCGATCGCGCGCCGTCGGCGTACGCGGTCAGCAGCGCCTGGGCAGCCACGGTGTTGATCTCGCGCGGAATGCCGTGCGTCACGCGGTACACGGCGCGGCAGGCATCGGGCGGAAAAGTCGAAATGGCGTTGCCGCCGGCCACCGAGATGCGGTGATGGATGTAGCCGGTGGTCTCTTCGGGCGACAGCGGGTTCAGCCGGTAGTGCACCGTGATGCGCTGGCGCAGCTGGCGCAGTTCGGGGCGCGCGAGCTTGGCTTCCAGCTCGGGCTGACCCACCAGGAAAATCTGGATCAGCTTTTCGCCCTGCGTCTCCACGTTCGACAGCAGGCGGATCTCCTCGAGCAGCTCGACGGCCAGGTTCTGCGACTCGTCCAGCAGCAGCACGGCGTGCTCGCCGCGCGCGCGAACGCTCATCAGATGGCGCTCGAGCGCGGCCAGCATCTGCGGCTTGCTCTGGCCCGGCGTGGGCGACAGCCCGAAGCGCAGGCAGATTTCCTCGAGCAGCTCCTGGCGGGTCAGCGCGGAGTTGGTGATCAGCGCCACCGTCACCTGGCTGCCCCACTCGGCCAGCGCGTCGTACAGCGCGGTGGTCTTGCCGGTGCCGACCTCGCCGGTGATGAGCACGAACGGCTCACGGTTCTCGATCCCGTAACGCAAGTGCGCGCGCGCTTCCTGATGCTCGCGGCTCGGGTACAGGAACCGAAGCTGGTGACCCGCGGGGAACGGGTTTTCACGCAGTCCGAAATGTCGTTCGTACATCCGTCAGGTCCGCTGTCTGGGGGAGGGTGGGCGAACAGGGTGCCGCGAGCGTTATCGGCCGCGCCGCACGCCCGCTTTGCTGTGCTGATTCCGCGGCCCTGGGGGGACCGGCCGCCACCGGGCGCGGCGGGGAAGGGGGCTTCCCGCCGCGATCGGTGCGTTCGGTGCTACTTCCCGGCGGGAAGCAGGTCGTTGATGCCGAACAGCGGCGTGAACGGATAGCCGCGCTGGTTGAAGATCTGCGGCGCTCCCTGCCCGCGATCCACCACGGCCAGCACCCGCACCACCTCGGCCTTGTAGGACTCGGCGGCCTCGGCGGCGATCAGCGCGCTCTCACCGCTCGTGATCACGTCGTCCAGGATGGCCACGCGCTTGTGCCCGGCCAGATTGCCCTCCACCTGGCCGCGCATGCCGTGGTCCTTGGTGCTCTTGCGCACCAGGAATCCCTCGAGCGGCTTGCCCATCTCGTGGCTCCACCACATCACCCCGGCCACCAGCGGATCGGCGCCCAGGGTGAGTCCGCCCACGGCGGTCACGCCATCGTTCTCGAGCTGCTCGTAGAACAGCTTGGCGATCATCTTGAGCCCCTCGGGATGCAGGCTCGTCTTGCGAACGTCAATGTAGTAGTTCGAGGTGGCGCCGGAGCTCAGCACGAACTCGCCAAAGCGCATGGATCGGTCGAGGAGCATCTGGCGCAGCCGGTCGCGATCGGTCTGGGACATGGTACCCACGGGGTTGGTCGGTTCGTGTCGGCGCCGGGAGGCGCGTGGTGGGTTCTGCAATCGGCGGCAGTGTCGCCGTGCCTCCGCGGGCCGTCAAGCAACCCCGGCTCCCGCGCATGGAATGCGCGATGAAACATGGCAACGCGCCCTCGCGGCACGCTACACTTGGGCCCGCCGCGACCGGGACACGCGCCAGATCGGCGCCTCACGGTCGCGACCTGTTTGCCATCTCTCCCATGACCCGACCCCTCGTTTTCGCCATCGCGATGCTGCTCGCGGCTGCTGCCGCGGGCGCGGCCACGCTCGACCTCCCGGTCCGGCTGCCGGCCGACAACCCGGCGCCGCCCTTCTATCGCGGCGACGTGCTCGTGCTGCGCCTTGCGCCCCGAGCGGCGCGCGCGGCGCAACCGTTCGCCGCCGGGCCCACCCGCGCCGACTCGCGCGCGCGCCTGGGCGTGCCGGCCGTGGACGCGCTGGCCTCCTCGCTCGGCATTGCCGCGTTCGAACCCGAGTTCGCGGGCGAGCTGCCGCCGCCCGCCGACGATCCGGGCGCGCCCGACCTGACGGCGTTCCACGTGGTGCACCTGCCGCCGGGGCTGTCGCTCGAGTCGGCGCTCGAACAGTTCGCCGCCCTGCCCGAAGTGCTCAGCGCCGAGCCGGTCGCGGTGCTGCCGGTGTCCACCGCGCCGCCCAACGATTCGCTGTGGCACCGCCAGACGTGGATGAAGGACACGGGGCTGCCGCGTCACGACGACCGCATTCTGGACGCGTGGAACACGCAGCAGGGCGACACGTCCATCGTCGTGGGCGTGCTCGACACGGGCATCCTCGCGTGGCATCCCGACCTCGGCGGCACAACAGCCGGCGAGCGAGGCAACCTGTTCGTCAACTGGAGCGAGGCCGGAGGCCTCGCGGGCTTCGACGACGATGCGAACGGCTTCATCGACGACGTGAGCGGCTGGGACTTCGTGGACAGCGTCGCCGTGGCCACGGGCGAGGACGGCCGCGGCAAGGACAACGACCCGAGCGATTTTGTCGGGCACGGCACGGCGGTGGCCGGCATCATCGGCGCCCTCGTGAACAACTCCACGGGCATGGCGGGCATGGTGCCGCGCGTGCGGCTGATGCCGCTGCGCTGCGCGTACGCGTTTCCCTCGGCGACGCGCCCCAGCGCCT
>JADLGX010000035.1 GCA_020849095.1 Candidatus Eiseniibacteriota bacterium | reverse complement strand
GGTCGTGGCCGGAGGAGAACGGAAGTGCGGCGGAAGATAACCGCCGCGGGGCCGCGCGCAAAAACGGCGCGGCGCGCCCGGTCAGCGCGGGGTGCGCAGGACGGGCTGCTCGTCCTTGTCGGAGCCGGCGACCAGGTCGGGGCGCAACGCGGCGGCCACGTCGAGCATGCCGGCGCCGAGCTTGCCGTGCTGCGACGGCTTGGGCTCGCGCAGCGGACCGGCGGACTGCGACAGCCGCGCCTGCACCTGCGTGGGCGTCCACTGCGGATGCACCGACAGCAGCAGCGCCGCGGTTCCGCTGGCCCACGGAGCGGCCATCGACGTGCCCGTCCACAGCCGGTAACGGTTGCCCGGGTACGAACTGCGAATGGCGACGCCGGGCGCGACCAGGTCCACGAACGGGCCGTAGGAGGTGAAGTCCGTCGGGCGCGAGTCGCAGTCGGCCGCGGCGACGGCAAAGGCGCGCCGCGAACGGGCGGGATATTCGGTCGGATTGTCGGTGCCGCGGTTGCCGGCGGCGGCCACGACCAGCACGCCCGCATCCTCGGCTTCCTCGAGCGCCTCTTCGATCGCGTGGCTCGTGGCCGTGGTGCCCAGGCTCAGGTTGATCACGCGGGCGCCGTTATCCACCGCCCAGCGGATGCCGGCCGCCACGCCGAGCACGTCGCCGCGGCCGTCGGCGTCGAGCACGCGGCCGATCATTAGTTCCACGTTCGGCGCGGCCACCGCGACGATGCCCGCCACGTGCGTGCCGTGTCCCCAGGCTTCGTCGGCCTCGCCGCTGGAATCGTTGTCGAGCCCGTCCGTCACGTCGACCGCCCCGGTGTTGGAGGGATCGAGAAAGTCGGCCGTGGCCACGATGCGCCCGGCGAGCAGCGGGTGAGTGGGGTCCACGCCGGTGTCGAGCACCGCCACGCGCACGCCGTGTCCCATGCTCGTGGCCTGGGCGCCCGCCACGCCGAGCACGGTCACCGCCGGCTGCTCGAGCGTGTTCTGCAGGGTGGGGAGGCCGTCGTCGAACGCCCAGCTCTTCTGGTGGGCTTCCACGACGGAAAGGGTCTGGTTGGCCTCGACCGACAGCACTCGCGGGTCCGCCTCGAGCGCCACGCGCAGTTCGTCCGCGTCGCCGCTCGTCGCGACCAGCGCCGCGAGCCGCGAGTCACCGCCCTCGAGCACTTCGGCCCCATGCGCGCTGGCGACATCCTTGGCGCGAATGCCGGGCGCCAGCAGCACGATGGCCTCGGCGGAAAGCGCTCGTGCCGCCAACCGGGGCGCGGTGATCGCGCGCGGACGCGCGGCGCTCGCCTGGGTGGGCAACTGGCGCGCGCACGACACCACCGTCAGCAGCCCCACGAGGAGTGCGAGGGCAGCGGCGGCGGACAGCGGACGGCGCGGGGCCGTCGGGACGTGGCGAGGGGCGAAAGTCACGGTCCGCACTCTAGCCGAAGCGGCGGGCGATGTTGAGCGATATGCCACTCGCATTCCGGCATGCCCGAGCGCCCCGGCGGGGGCGCCGGCCGGGGGTGGAAACGGGCGGCCGATGCCCGGATCAGCGCGAGCGGCGCGTCCCCGGCGGTGCGGCGGACCGCGCCAGCGCGGGCCCCGCCACCTGGTCCACGAGCAGGGCCGCGCGCGTGTCCAGCATGCCGTCACCCATCTTCTCGCGCTGCGGCACCGACAGGCCGCGCAACGGCCTCGCGGTCAGGGCCAGACGGTCCATGACCTCCTCGCTGCCCCAGCCGGGGTGAAGCGAGACGAGCAGGGCGGCGGTGCCGGCGACGAACGGTGCGCTCATGGACGTGCCGCTCCACAGGCGGTAGGCCGAGCCCGGGTAGGCGCTGCGCACCGCGATGCCCGGAGCCGCCAGCGCGACGAATCCGCCGTACGAGGTGAACGAGGCCGGCTGGCCCGTCACGTCGGTGGCCGCCACGGCGAGCGCATGGCTCGAACGAGCGGGGTACTCCTCGGGAGTGTCGGACCCCCAGTTGCCCGCCGAGGCCACGACGACGACGTTGGCGTTCTCAGCCTCTTCGAGCGCGTCCTGGATGGCGTCGCTGCCCTTGAGCGTTCCGAGGCTCAGGTTGATCACGCGCGCGCCGTTGCGCAGCGCCCAGCGAATGCCGGCGGCCACCGCCAGCACGTCGCCGCGCCCGTCGGCGTCCAGCACGCGCGCCACCAGCAGCTGGGCGTCGGGCGCGGTCAGCATGACGATGCCGGCCACGTGCGTGCCGTGTCCGTACGCTTCGTCGATCGCGCCGTTGCCGTCGTTGTCCACGCCGTCGGACAGGTCGGTCGCGGTGGTGTTGGCGGGGTTCAGAAAGTCGGCCGACGCGGCGATGCGCCCGGCGATCATGGGATGGGTCGGGTCGATGCCCGTGTCGAGCACGGCCACCTTGACGCCCGCGCCCGTGCTGACGCCGTGCGCCACGGCCAGGCCGAGCGAGTCGGCGGCCGGCTGCTCCACGGTGGTCTGCAGCGAGCCCAGTCCGTCATCGAACGCGAAGCTCTTCTGCCGGGTCTCGGCGGGCACGAGCGCGCCGTTCTGCTCGGAGGTGACCACGCGCGGATCCAGCGCCAGCAGCGCGGCCAGCTCGATCGCGGTCTGGCCGCTGGCCGGCAGCAGCGCGGCGAGCCCGCTCTCGGAGTCGAACTCGTGCACCGTTGCGCCGTACGCGATGGCCACGCTGTCGGGCGAGACGCCGGGCGCCAGAAGCACCACGACCTGGGTGGCGAACTCGTCGGGTCCGCCCGTCGGCGGCGGCGTGACGGCGGTGGGCAGCTGCTTGGAGCAGGACGAGGCCGCCAAAGCGAACACCACGAGCGTGGCGAGGAGCAGTCGAATGATCGGGAGGCGCGAAGAAGGCTGTGGCATGGGTTCCTGTCTCGGGCGTTCGCGGGGACGTGGGTCCGGGTATGCCGTTTGGCTCGGCTCGCTCAGCGCGGGCGGATCAACCGCTCGGGCGTGTCGGGCGAGCCTTCGATGCCCGGAGCGTAATCCACCATCAGGGCGGCTGCGGCATCGAGCATTCCCTCGCCCATGTTGTCGTGCTGCGCGGGGCTCAGGCCGTACAGATGCGAGGCCGTGGCGCCCATGCGGGCCATGACCTGCGCCGGGGTCCACGTGGGATGAATCGCCAGCAGCAGCGCGGCCGTGCCCGCCACGAACGGCGCCGACATGGACGTGCCGCTCCACAGCCGGTAGGCGCTGCCCGGGTAGGCGCTGCGCACCGCCACTCCGGGCGCGGTCAGCGCCACGAAGTTGCCGAACGACGTGAAGACGGCCGGGTGCGCCGTGGCATCGGAGGCCGCCACCGCGACGGCGTGGCTCGAGCGCGCGGGAAACTCGCGCGGGTCGGCGGCGCCCCAGTTGCCGGCCGAAGCCACCACGGTGACCCCCTGGTACTCGGCGTATTCGAGCGCGCTCTGGATGGCGCTGCTGTGGTTGAGCGTGCCCAGGCTCAGGTTGATCACGCGGGCGCCGTTGCGCACCGCCCAGCGGATCCCGGCGGCCACGGCGAGCACGTCGCCCTGGCCGTCGGCGTCGAGCACGCGGCCCACCAGCAGCTGCGCGCCGGGCGCGGTCAGCATGACGATGCCGGCCACGTGCGTGC
>JADLGX010000034.1 GCA_020849095.1 Candidatus Eiseniibacteriota bacterium | reverse complement strand
CAGCGTACTTCCGCCTGCGCCTCGCGCCGCTCCGAACAGAGGAGCGGCGTTTTCGTTTGCGCCGCGCCCTGACGCACGCCCGCACCGACCGTTCCCCGGGTGCATGATGGCACCCGCCCCGACCACGAACGTCACGCGAGGCTTCTCACCATGTCGCTGCCATCCCTGGGCTGGAACGCCCGGTTCGAAGAGAGCTTCACCGAGTACCGGACCCGCGGACTCGTTCCCGCACGCATCGCGCGCGAGGATCGGGACCGCTACATGGTCCTCGACGAGAGCGGAGCCCGACCCGCCGAGCTGGCCGGCCGGCTGCGGCACGAAGCGCGGACGCGCGCGGACCTGCCTGCGGTCGGCGACTGGGTGGCCGTGCGGCCGGGCGCCGCATCGCCGGCCATCATCGAAGGCGTGCTGCCCCGCGCGAGCGCCTTCATGCGCGAGGGGGCCGGCGACACGACCGAAGCGCAGGTCGTGGCCGCCAACGTGGACACGGTGTTCCTCGTGTCGGGCCTCGATCACGACTACAACCCGCGCCGCATCGAACGCTACCTGACCGTGGCGTGGGAGAGCGGCGCCACGCCCGTGGTGGTGCTCAACAAGGCCGACCTGGCCGAGGACCGCGACGCGCGCGTCGCTGAGGTGGAGGCGCTCGCGCCCGGCGCGGCGGTGGTCGCCGTGTCGGCGCTGGCGGGAGACGGGCTCGCGGCGCTCGCGCCGTGGCTTCTGCCCGGGCGGACCGTGGCCTTGCTCGGCTCCTCGGGCGTGGGCAAGAGCACGCTCGCGAACGCGCTGCTGGGCGAGCAGCGCCTGGCCACCGGCGCGGTGCGCGAGGACGATTCGCGCGGGCGGCACACCACGACGCATCGCGAGATCGTCGCGCTGCCCGGCGGCGCGCTCCTGCTGGACACGCCCGGCATGCGCGAACTCAAGCTGTGGGGCGACGAGGACGCCGCGGACGGCGTGTTCCCCGAGATCGCGGCGCTCGCCGAGGGCTGCCGGTTCCGCGACTGCCGCCACGAAAGCGAGCCGGGCTGCGCCGTGCTCGCGGCGGCGGAAGACGGCACGCTGGCGCCCGAGCGGCTCGCGTCGTGGCGAAAGCTGCAGCGCGAGGCGCACTGGCTCGCCACCCGCCTGGACGCGCGCGCGCGCGCCGAGGAGGAGGCGAAGTGGAAGGCCATCCACAAGTCCATGCGCGATCACCCCAAGTCGAAGCGCTGGAAACAGTAGGCGCGTGGCGTGCGTACGCGGTACGTGACAGATTTCGCGCGGTCGTCTCCCCCCACCCTGGAGTGATCATTCGATGGCAAGCGTCCGGTTCGGAGAAGTGGTCGAAGGCTATGCCGTGCCCGTGCTCAACGAGCGCGAGATCCGCGCGGCCGCGGGCATCCTGTTCGTCGCGACCTTCCTGTCGCTGCTGTTCATCCTGTTCGACAACAACTTCCTTCCGATCAAGTTCGTGATTCCCGTGTTTCTCGCGGACATCCTCGTGCGCGTGTTCGTGAGTCCGCGCTTTGCCCCCACGCTGATCCTGGGGCGGCTGATCGTGGGCAACCAGACGCCCGAGTACGTGGCCGCGGCACCCAAGAAGCTGGCGTGGATGATCGGCGTTGCGCTTTCGGGCCTGATGTTCGTGCTCATGGTGGTGATGAACACGTACAGCATCATCACCGGGCTCACCTGCCTCGTGTGCCTGATCTTCCTGTTCTTCGAGGCGGCGTTCGGCATCTGCCTGGGCTGCAAGTTCTACAAGCTGGTGTACCGGGTGGAACCCACGTTGTGCCCGGGTGAGGTGTGCGACGTGAAGGCGCGCGAACCCATCACGCGGACATCCGGCGCTCAGTGGGGTGTGCTGTTCGCCGCGGTGGCGCTGGTGGTGCTGGCGGCCTTCACGCTGACGAAGACGCTGTCGGCGCCGGCGCGCGCGCTGTTCCCGGAGAAGGCGGCGGGGGCGGCGGCGAAGCACTGAGCGAACGGCCGGGCCGTTACTCGAGGACCACGACCTGCTTCGTCGCCTGGGACCGCCCCTGAGTCAGCCGCACCCAGTAGAGCCCCGGCGCAACCACTTTGCCCGAAACCAGGCGCGAAGCCAGCCGACCGGCAGCACCCGGGTGAATCGCATTCATGACGACTCGCCGCCCCTGAAGATCGAGAAGTTCAAGCCGCGCGTCGTCGTTGGTCGGCAGCGAGAGCTCGATGGTGAGGTCGATTCGACGTGCGGGATTCGGGCTTATCCGCTCGAGCCGGAGCTGCGCGGGCCCCGCAGTTGGGGCGCTCACGGTCGAGTCGGCTTCGATCATTTCGTAGACACGAGCATGGCCATCGAATTCACCAGCCAACTTGAAGCCCGCGTTACCCGGGGCGCCGATGGCGAGCCTCGCGCCGTTCTGGGAGAGCGAAACGGCCGAGCCCGACTGGTCTCCCAAGGCCTCTCCGGGGATGTCCACGCCGAGTTGAACCCACGCAGTACCGTCCCACTCGAACTCACGCGTGTACCCGCTCACCAGAGTACCCCGAGGGGCGCCCGCGGCCACCCTCTTGCCGTCGGACGAGATCGAGACGGAAAAACCCCACTGGTGGCCTGCTGCGATCCCGGAGATGGCGAGCCCGAGCGGGTTCCACGCAGTGCCATTCCACTCGTACACCGAGACCTCTCCGGCATCGCCTCCGCCGGCATCATTTCGTGGCGCGCCGATGGCAACTCGAGTGCCTGCGCCCGACAGCGACAGCGAGTAGCCGAACCACTCACCCACCGAACCGCCGTCGATGTCCAGCCCCAGCTGGTTCCAGGCGTTCCCGTTCCATTCGTACACACGCACGTGCCCGGAACTGGCCCCGCCGCCGTCGTTGTGAAAGCCACTGATCGCGATTCGATTGCCCGTGCTGGAGAGCGAAACGCGTGCGCCGAACCCGTCCCCGACTGCCTCCCCTTCGATGGGTTGCCCCATCAGGAGCCAGGCGGAGCCATCCCACTGATAGATGCGAGCGCGGCCCGATTGTGCGCCAGTGGCGTTGCTGAAGTGCGCGCCAACCGCAAGGCGGGTTCCGCTGGCCGACAACGATACGGACCAGCCGCTGTGGTCGTCGTCACTCAGCTCACCGACGACATCGGCGCCCATCTGAGCCCAGTCGAGCCCATCCCACTCGAAGACTCGTGCGTAGCCCGCGGCCAGGAAGAACGGGTCATGCGGCGCGCCAACGGCGAGCCGGCCACCACCAGCGGAAAGCGCGACCGAAGCCCCGGCGCCGAGGGCATCACCCGCCGCCGAACCATAGATCGCCTGCCCCATGAGCACCCAGGCCGAGCCATCGTAGTCGTAGACTCGCGCGATGCCGGCCTGGAGGCCATTGCTCGGATTCGTGGCCTCGTGCCCACCGATCGCAACCCGCGTCCCAAGTGCCGAGAGCGAGATCGAGGTGCCGAACCACTCGTTCAGGCCGGCGCCACCATCAATGTCCTGACCCAATTGAGTTTGGGCCAGGGCGGGGTAGGCAATGAGACACAAGAGGCACGACGCGAGCCTCGCGAGTTGCCGGACGCCGCGTGGGGGCGCCGAGCGCTCCTGCGCGGCCCTGGACAGTCGGTTCGTAGTCGTTCCGCCTCCAGCGCTGCCCTTCATGGCGTCCTCCGTTCGATGACACGAGGCGAGCTTCTCAAGCTGGAATGGGAGTAGAGCACAGCGTTGGCTGCCGACTGAGCAGAATCGCCAAGGAGACGCCCGAGGGGGCGGGGATCGCTAGATTTTCATCCGGAATACAGGACCCAGCGGGACAAAAGGCAGCCGCCCCGACACCGGAAGCAGAAAGGCATGGCGACGGGAGATTCTCAATGGATCACACGCCCCGTCGGTGACGACCAGCAGCGGGGCGTCCGGGGGAAAGTCCGACGCATCGGCAAGCAAGTGCACGCCGGGCTGGAGCACCGTGCCACCCCTGCCGCGCACCCGCACCCGTCCGGCCAGCAACTCCGGCTCGACGTAGCCCTCGTCGTGTGGGGCGGCATCGCACTGCACGAACCGAATGGCGGGTACGTCCCGGGCCATCGCATAGCTGGCGATGGTGCCCAATGCGACGGCGAGCACCGTCCGGTCCATGGAGCCGGACGTGTCGAGCAGCACGCCGAACGTTCGGGCGTCTCGCATGTCCTCGGGAGTGTGGATGCGCGGGCGGGGAATGTCGGGAGTGCTGCTCTGCCGGCGCGACGGGCGGGCATACGTGCGCCGCGCCTCGAGCGGTGAGAACCACTCGTCGAAGAGCCGGGCCAGCGCGACGTCCCAGGGAATCGGCGGCCGGGCGACCGCCCACACTTCCTCGACGAAACCCGCGGGCAGCAGGCCGCGGCACTTTTCCTGATGGGCGAGCAGCCCGATCGACAGTGATTCGCGATAGAACGAGTCGAGGTCGCGAAAGTCGCCCGCGGGCGCCGATCGTCCAGCCGGCACACCTTCGATCATGTCGCCCTCGCCGCGGCCGCGAAACGTGGACAGACGGCGGAGCACACGAAGATCGGTGACGATCCGGTCGTACACGGATTCCGCCGACAAGCCCTTCAACTGCTCGTCGTGCAGCATGCCGACAGCGGGCGGATGCCCCACGCCCATCTCGATCAACCACTGGTTGATGACGTAGTCACAGGCAACATTCCACAGGTACGGATCGCGCCCGAGCCGGCGCGTCATGTGACGCAGTCCGACGTGCAGCAGCTCGTGCGCGATCACGAATCGCGCCT
>JADLGX010000033.1 GCA_020849095.1 Candidatus Eiseniibacteriota bacterium | reverse complement strand
GGGACTGCGGCCCGAGCTGATCGGCCGCGACACGGAGTGGCGGCCCAACAGCATCTCCGAGTGGGTCTATCGCCAGCACCAGGGGCTCGTGCTCAACGGCGAGGTGCGCGGCGACAGCCTGAGCGGCACGGCCGAACAGGCGATCGAGTCGGCCGTCTGCGTTCCGCTCGAATCGCACGACGGCATCCTCGGCGTGCTCAACCTGGCGCGCGCGACGCCCGCGCCGCTGTTCGTCAACGCCGACCTCGCCGTGCTCGCCGAACTGCTCCCGCCGGTCGCGGCGGCCATCGAGCGCGCCATGCACGCACACCGCGCCGAGCAGCTGGCGCAGCAGCTGCGCGACACGAGCGGACTGGCCGGACGCACGCTTCTGCCCGCCGGTATCTACGAGGCGCGCCACTACGAGATGGGCTACGCACGCGTCGCGAGCGCGCTCGAAGGCGGAGACACCGCCGACCGCGTGCCGCACGCGAACGGCGGGCAGTCGCTGCTCGTGGCCGACGTCGTGGACGACGGGGTCGAGGCAGCGCTCACCGCGTCATTCGTGCAGGGGCTGTTCGTGGCGATCGCCGCCAGCGACACGGCGCCGTCCGCGGTGGCCTCGCGCATCGGGCACGAGCTGCGCCAGCGCTCCGGCGGCAGGCTCGCCGCGGCCATGTGGATCGCCCACCTGTCACCGGGCGGCATGCTCACGGCCTGCAACGCCGGCTACCCGCCCCCGCTGTGGGTGCCGTCGGACGACAACCCGGTCACGACGCTGCCGAGCACGGGACCGCTCGCGGGCTCCTCGGCGCAGGACGAGTTCGCCGACGAGCAGATCCGGCTCATGCCCGGCGACCTCGTGGTGGCCGTGAGCGACGGCGTGCTGGGCGCCCGCAACGTGATGGGCCAGACGTTCGGCTACGAACGGCTCACCGAGTACCTGGTCGAGCTCAAGCGCGCGCCGCTCGACCTGCTGGTCGGCGACATCGTGAAGGCCGTCCGCAACTGGAGCGGCCGCCCGGTGCCGGTGGACGACGTCACGGTGATGGCGGTGCGCTTCACGCCCGACCGCTGAGGCGCCGCTGGCCGCCCATGGCGCGGCCGTAGTAGAGTGCCCGCCCTCATGAAGCGCGTCTTCCTCGAAACCTACGGCTGCCAGATGAACGTGGCCGACTCCGAACTCATGGCCGGCGTTCTCGAACGCGCCGGGCTCGAGTTGGTCGCGCGTCCCGAGGATGCCGACGCGGTCATCCTGAACACCTGCGCCATCCGCGAGCACGCCGAACTCCGCGTGCTGGGCCGGCTCGGGGAGTTCGCCCGCCTCAAGCGCGAGAACCCCGCGCTCATCGTGGGCGTGGCCGGCTGCATGGCGCAGCACCTGCGCAAGAAGCTGCTCGAGAGCAAGCGCGTGCTCGACCTGGTGGTGGGCCCCGACGGCTATCGCGACCTGCCCAATCTGCTGCTGCGCGCCGCTGGCGCGCCCGTGGCGGAGATCCGGCTGGACCGCGACGAGACCTACGGCGACCTCGAGCCCAAGCGCGACGCCGGCGTGCGCGCGTGGGTCACGGTTCAGCGCGGCTGCGACAAGTTCTGCACCTACTGCGTGGTGCCGTTCACGCGCGGGCGCGAGCGCAGCATTCCGCTCGTCGACCTGGTGCGGCAGGTCGAGCACGCCGCTTCGCAGGGCTTTCGCGAAATCGTCTTCCTGGGCCAGACGGTCAACTCGTGGCGGCACGACTCGCACGACTTTTCCGACCTGCTGCGCGCTGCCAACGACGTACCGGGCGTGCGCCGCATCCGCTTCACCTCGCCGCACCCGAGCGACATGACCGACCGCGTGCTCGACGCCATGGGCTCGTGCGAAAAGGTGATGCCGCACGTGCACCTGCCGCTGCAGTCGGGTTCGGACCGCATCCTGACCGCCATGAACCGCACCTACGACATGGCGCGCTTTCGCGAAGTGGTCGAAGGGCTGCGCTCTCGTGTTCCCGGCATCGCGCTGAGCACCGACATCATCGTGGGCTTTCCCGGCGAGACCGAAGAGGACTTCGAGGCCACGTCCGCGTACATGCGCGAGACGCGCTTCGACAGCGCGTTCCTGTTCAAGTACTCGGCGCGCCCCGACACGCGCGCGTTCAAGTGGCCCGAGACTGTGAGCGAGGAAGAGAAGGGCCGCCGCCTGACGCTGCTGATCGAGCAGCAGATGGGCATTGGCGCCGAGATCAACGACACGCTGCTGGGCAGCGAAGTGGAAGTGCTGGTCGAGAACATCAGCCACCGCGACTCGTCGCAGCTGTACGGCAAGAGCCGCGACTTCAAGACAGTCGTGTTCGGCAACGACGGCACGCCGCCCGGCGATCTGGCGCGAGTGCGAGTGGTGGGCACCACGGCCGTCACGCTGCTGGGCGAGTCGCTGAAGACGCCCGCGTCGAGCCCGCTGGTGTCGATCGGCGGCTAAGGCGGTAGCGCCGCTGCAGGCGCGGACCTGTCGATTCACCCGCGCTGGCGCGGATTCGGTCATGGCGGTGTCACGGGCCGGACCGCGGGCACTCCTCGGCGGCCTGTTGGCCACTTCCAGCTGAAACGGGCCTGTCGATGGCGCGATGCGAGTGAACGAATCTTGACTTGATCAGCCGGGGGCCAGGGCCGACATTCCCTGCACCCCACCGTTGGATGCAGAGTTCCGCGGTCCCCCCCGGGTTACGATCCGGGGGATTTTTCTTTCGTCCGCGCCGCTAGTGCAACCTCTCGCCATCTGTTTCGTGGAGGCTTGGAAT
>JADLGX010000032.1 GCA_020849095.1 Candidatus Eiseniibacteriota bacterium | reverse complement strand
TCGTGCTCGACTTCACGGCGGCGCCGGTCTTCTCGAGCCTCGTGTTCTCGACCGCGAACAACGGCTACGACGCCATGGGGCTGCGCGGCGCCACGCTGACCACGCCGGCCGTGCTTCCCCAGCGCGGAGCGACGGTCGGCGTGAACCCGGTGAGCAACGTCACGTACGTCCTGTTCGGCGGAGTGACGATCAATGCCGGCGGCAGCCTGACCGTGAACCCGGGCGTGGTGATCAAGCCGGTCGGCGGCTACTCATTCTTCGTGAACGCGGGCGGCAACCTGACCATGAACGGCGGCGCCGCGGCGGGCGACACGATCACGGTCACGTCCATTCACGACGACAACTTCGGCAATCCCAACGACACGAACAACAACGGCTCGATCACCGCCCCCAACCGCGGCGACTGGGGCCAGATCGTGTTCGCGCAGGGCGCCACGGGCAGCGTGCAGCGCTGCCGGCTCAAGTTCGGCAACAACGCCGCCTCGCAGGGCGTCGTGCAGATGACCAACAACAACATCACGATCCAGAACTCCCTGATCTCCGACGCGGGGCACGGGATCGCGCTTTTCGGAACGTCGAGCCCCGCCATCACGAACGTGGCGATCAACAACTGCTCGTCCACGCCGATCCTCATGTCCGTGGCCGCCACGCCGACGCTGACCAACCTGTCGTTCCTCGCCAACGCGATCACGGCGATCGGCCTGCACGGCGAGGACGTCACGGTCAACTCGACGCTGAACCAGCGCACCACGGCGGGCTACACGAACATCACCTACTACCTCATGAACGGCGCGCTGCACGTGCTCAGCGGGGTCACGCTGACGATCGCGCCCGGCGTGGTGATCAAGAACCAGCCGAGCACCGGCGGCATCGTGTGCGATGGCGCCCTGATCGCGGACGGCACTCCCGCCCAGCCGATCGTGTTCACTTCGCTCTACGACGACCAGTTCGGCGTTCCCCAGGACACCAACGGCGACGGCGCCACGACCACGCCGGGCACGGGAAACTGGCAGTACATCCGCTTCACCTCCACGTCCAACGACGCCACTTCCATCCTCGACAACTGCCGCATTTCTTACGGCTCCTACTACAGCGGTGACAGCTGGCCGGCCGGCGTCTGGGTGACCAGCGCGAGTCCGCGCCTGACCAACAACTTCATCTTCAAGTGCTACTACGGCATCCGCACCGACGGCGACTCGGCGCCCATCATCGACCTGAACACGTTCGACAACCTGACCTACGCGCCCATCGCGATGAGCGTGCTGTCGGACCCGCAGATCAGCACGAACAACACCTACACGACCAACGTGTACAACGCGCTCGCGCTGATCTCCGAGACTCTGTCGCAGAACTGCCGGCTCAAGTACCGGCCCAACGTGGGCAACCCCGCCAGCCCCACATTCGCCTACCTGCCCACGGGCACCATCACGGTGGGCAGCGGCGTGACGCTCTCGATCGACCCGCAGGTCGTGCTCAAGCCCACCAGCAGCTTCGTGATGTTCTACGTGAACGGCGCGCTCAACATGGTGGGAAGCAACAACACCACCCATCGCGTGTTCGTCACGTCCAAGCGCGACGACGCCATCTCGGGTGACACCACGCCGACGGACAGCAGCACGCCGCAGGCCGGCGACTGGGGCAACATCGAGTTCACCGATACCGCCGTGGACGCCGCCTGCATCGTCCGCAACGTGCAGTTCCAGTTCGGCGGCAACGGCAACGCGAACGGCGTACTGACCACCAACAGCGCCGGCCCGCGGCTCGCGCGGCTGGAGTTCTTCCAGATCCGCACGGCGTTCACCTTCACCGGCAATTCGACGCCCTCGCTGGACTCGCTCGCGATCCTGAACTGCCTGCAGCTGCCGATCGTCTCGTCGCTCGTGAGCAATCCCACGTATGGCAACACGATCACGTTCGCCAACTCGCAGTACCTGGCGCTCGGCATCTACGGCGAAACGGTCGCGCAGGACGTGCGCACGCGCGTCGGCAAGATCGGGCCGTACACGAACCTCAACTACGTGCCGTCCACGACCATCAACATCGCGTTCGGCGCCAAGTGGACGATCGATCCGGGCGTGGTGATCAAGTTCGGCCGCATCTTCAGCGACCCGACGGGCACCTATGTGGGCGTGGACGGCGCGGTCTCGGCCATCGGCAAGCCGGACAGCCTCATCATCTTCACGTCGCTCGCGGACGACCAGTTCGGCCAGGACGTCATGGGCGACGGCGCCGCGACGGTTCCCGCCCCGGCGAACTGGCAGGGCTTCTTCCTGAGCGCGGTCAGCAACGACCTGCTGAACCGCTTCGACCATTGCCGATTCCGATACGGCGGCTACTCCGAGGGCGTGCTCGACCTCGTCAGCGCCGGCCCCACGCTGAACAATTGCATCTTCACGCGCAATCTCACCGCGCCCGCCTACATCAAGGGCGCCTCCACTCCCACGTTCAACAACTGCGACTTCGATTCCACCACCTCGGTGGGCGGCGGCACGCCGGTGTTCATGTCGCTCGTGAGCGAGCCGGTGTTCAACAACTGCCGCTTCCTGGGCAACTGGTACACGGCCCTGGGCGTGATCAACGAGAGCATCGCGCAGGACGTGCTCTGGAAGATCCGCTCCGTCGCCGGCCGCGTGAACATGCCCTACTTCCTCAACGGCCAGCTCACCGTGGGCCTGGGCGCCACGCTGTCCATGCAGCCCGGCGTGCAGGTGAAGATGTACAACGGCTCCATCCTGGTGCAGCGCGCGTTCCAGGCCGAAGGCCGCACCAAGCCCGACAGCATGATCGTGTTCACGTCCTACAGGGACGACTTCTACGGCGGCGACTCGAACGGCGACGGCTCCCTCACGGTGCCCGCGCCGAGCGACTGGAGCTACATCCAGATCGACGGCACCGCGATCGACCCGCAGGTGCGCTTCCGCAACTGCATCTTCCGCTACGGCGGCAGCGGCACCACCCTGGGCGCCATCCGCTGCGTGAACTCCTCGCCCACCATCGACTCCACGCTGTTCGCCTACAACCACGTGGGCGTCTCGGTCGAGGGCTCGAGCAATCCGTCGATTCACGGCTGCAGCCTGTACGGCAACACCTACTACGGCGTGAACAACACCGGCGGCGCGTTCTGCGTGTCGGCGGACGGCAACTGGTGGGGCGCGGCCTCGGGTCCCAACGACGCCTCGGCCACCGCCGACCTGTGCCTGCTCGGCACCAATGCCGGCACGGGCGACATCGTGAGCAACAACGTGGACTACACGCCGTTCGCCACCTCGGGCATCCAGAACCCGCTGCTGGGCGACGTGTCGCTCAACGGCATCGTGCTGGCGTACGACGCCTCGCTCGTGCTGCAGTCCGTGATCTCCGCGATCGTCCTGTCGCCGCTGCAGAAGCTGGTGGCGGACGTGAGCGGCGCCTCGGGCGTCACGGCGTTCGACGGCTCGCTGATCCTGCAGTGGGTGGCCGGCGTGATTCCCGCGTTCCCGGCCGCTTCGACCGGCGCCCGCCCGGCCGATGACGACCCGATGGCGGCCGTGCGCGCTTTCGTCGCGCGCGCCAACGGCAGCTTCGACGTCTCGCTGGGTGAAGCCCGCCGCGAGGGCACCGACTGGGTCGTGCCGGTCCTCGCCACGGGCACGGCGCCGATCTGGTCGCTCGAGCTCACGCTGGAAGGTGGCGACGCCGCGACGCTGTCGGGTGCGGCCGCCGGCTCGGCGATGGGCGCGCACTCCGTGAACGGCAGCAAGGCCTCCGCTGCGTTCGCTTCGCTCGAAGCACTCGGCTCGGGCGAAGTGGCCACGCTGCGCTTCCCCGCGGGCGACGGCGAGTTCGAGGCTCCTTCGCTGACGTTCGCCCGCGCCAACGAGAACATCGCGACGATCGCGCCGCATGCGACCGCGCCCGGCATCTCGTTCCTGGGGCGGCCCTCGCCGAACCCGGCGCGCGGCCCCGCCACGATCGCCATGAGCATCTCGGCGGCGGACGCCAACTCCCGCACGCACGTGCAGGTGATGGACGTCTCCGGCCGCAATGTGCGGCTGCTGTCCACCGCTCCGCTCGCCGCGGGGCAGCACACGCTCACCTGGGACCTCACCCGTGACGACGGCACCGCCGCCCCGGCCGGTCTCTACTTCGTGCGCGCCCGCGTGGGCGCGTCGTCCTTCACCCAGCGCCTGATCGTCGTCCGCTGACGCGGGCGCACAGGGAGAGGACGGCACCATGAATCGCATTCGCGCATTCGCGCTCGCAGCAGCGCTCGCGCTGGCGGCAGTCGCCGCCGGCGCCGGCGCCGCCCGGGCCGTCGCGCTCACGGTCGGTTCCGGCAGCGGACTCGCCGGGCAGACCGTGGACATCGACATCAACACGGCGAGCCTGACCGGGTTGAACGTCCTGTCGGCGCAGATGAGCCTCAGCTACAACAATACCCTCGTCACCGCGATCGACGTGATTCCCGCCGGGACGCTGGTGGGAACCGCCGGCTGGGGACAGCCGACCTTCGCCGTCACCAACGTGAACTCGACGGGCAAGATCTCCATCTCGGGCGCCGGCACCACGGCGCTTTCGGGCGCGGGCGCCGTGTTCCGCGTCCGCTTCCTGATCAACCCGGCGCAGCTCAACAGCACCGCGACCGGGCTCACGCTGAGCAGTCCCCTCTTCAACGAGGGCTCGCCCCCGATCACGTTCACGAACGGCGCCCTCACGATCAACACCACGCCGCAGATCGACGTGAATCCCGACGCGGGCGAGGTGATCCGCGGCCAGACGCTGCAGTTCAACACGTCCGGCTCGGTGTCGCTGCCCATGTCGTGGCAGACGAGCAATGCCGCCATCGCCACCATCAACGCCGGCGGGCTGCTGACGGGCGTGGCGCCGGGTTCGGTCACCGTCACGGGCACCGACGCAGCGCTTCACGCCTCGACGACGACGGGGCTGATCCACATTCGCGGCATGGGGCTGACCGCCGGCTCGGGCTCCACGCCGCTCGGGCTCAGCGTGGCGATTCCCATCACCGTGACGTCGCTCAACGGCCTCGGCATCCGCTCCGGGCAGTTCACCCTGTCGTGGAACGGCAACATGGTGGCGTCTGTGGCGGTGTCGGCGCCGCCGGGAACGCTGCTCGACGGCTGGGCCGTCCCGAACATCGGGGGCACGGCCAACCAGCGCACGGTGGACTTCGCGGGCGCGACCGACCTGGCCGGCTCCGGGGTGCTGTGCTACGTCACGTTCACCGGCTCGGCCACGATCAGCGGCAACTCGGGGCTGACCGTGTCGAACGCGCTCTTCAACGAGACCATGCCCGCCAAGACCACGAACGGCGGGATCACCGTGACCGCACTGCCGCCGATCTTCGTGAACCCGGACCAGGTGACGCTGCTGGCCGGGCAGACGCAGCAGATGACCGCGAGCGGACCGCCGACACTGCCGGTGACCTGGTCGGTCGAGGATCCGGCCATCGCCAGCATCAGTCCCACGGGCCTGCTCACGGCGCTGCACGGCGGCGTCACGCAGGTGCGCGCGGTGGACGCGATCGGCTCCACGGACCTGAACACGTTCGTTCGGGTCTACGACCTCAAAGCCACGCTCGGCACGGTGACCACGCGTCCCGGCACCACGGTGCGCGTGCCGCTGCTGGCCGACCGCGACGTGGGCGCGCTCGGCATCGTCGCGGAGCAGCTGACCGTGACCTGGTCCGGCACCGGCATCAGCGCGGCGCGGATCACGCACTCGGCACTCTGGAATCTGTGGGGTCCCGGCGCCATCCAGTGGCTCGCGGGCGCCAACTCGATCACCGCCGCCGCGGCGGGCACCGATCCGTTCAACGACTCGGCGCGCGAGCTGGCCATGCTGGAGTTCGACGTCTCGCCGCTCGCGGTTTCGGGCAGCAACATCCCGCTCGTCCTGTCGCAGTACATCTGCAACGAGGGCAATCCCAGCCCGCAGCTGGCCAACGGCCTCATCCAGGTGCGCAACACCGTCGGCGTGGACTCGCGGGACGACCTCGCGTTCGCGCTCGGCGATGGCGCGCCCAATCCGGCGCGCGCGGGCTGCCGCATCCCGTTCGTGATTCCCGCCGGCGCGCCGGGCGGCTCACGGGTCCAGCTGGCGATTCACGGCGTGGACGGCCGCCGCGTCCGCACGCTCGCCCAGGGCGACTTCGCGGCCGGGCGGCAGTCGGTCCAGTGGGACGGCCTCGACGATCACGGGCATGGCGTGGACGCCGGGCTCTACTTTGTTCGACTCACTCACGGCGGGCGCACGCTGTCGCGCAAGCTCGCCGTCGTCCGATGAGGCGCTCATGAACCGCTCATTCGCCCGATTCGCCGGAGCGCTCACGCTGGTGGCGCTCGTGTGCGGCGGCGCGCCCGCCGCGCGCGCCGTCAACATCCAGGTGGCCATGCCGATCGTGACCACCACGCCGGGCTCCACCGTGGACATTCCCATCGACGCGTCCCACCTGCCCGTGGGGCAGGGCATCTACTCGATCGACATGCGGCTTCCGTACGACCCCGCCGTGGTGCAGAGCGCCGTGCTGCTCGGCGACGGCTTCATCCAGACGTGGGGTCCGCCGTTCGTCAACGCCGCGCCGTCGTTCCTCGCGGCCGCGGCCGCGGGCGGCACGACCGTCGTCAGCGGCTCGACGCGCATCGCCACGCTGCGGCTCACGCTCCAGCCCGGCGTGCCGGTGGGCACGAACATGCCGCTCGTGTTCGAGCACTTCTGGTTCAACGAGAACTCGCCCCCCACCTGGTTCGTGAACGGCGAGGTGCGGGTGCGCTCTTCGCTGCTCGAGGTGGAAGGCGGCACGGGGGCCGCGTTCGCCCTCGCGCCGGCGGCGCCCTCTCCGGCGCGCGCTTCGACACGGCTGGCGTTCACGCTGCCCACGGGCGGCGCCGGGCGCGCGCGCCTTGCGGTCTTCGGTGTGGACGGCCGGCTCGTGCGCACGATCGAGGACGGCGTGCTCGCGGCGGGGCCGCACTCCCGGACGTGGGACCTGAAAGACGCGGCGGGCTCGCGCGTTGCGGCGGGCATGTATTTCGTGCGGCTGGAATCCAGCGCCGGCCGGCTGGAGCGGCGCCTCGTCGTGATCCGCTGACCGCAACGCTGTTGACGAAGAAGCCGGGTCCGCACGGTTCGCGGGCCCGGCTTTTTCGTGTCGCGCGGGGCGCTGCCCGCTAACGCTCGAGTTCCGCCTTCCAGCGCCGCGCCTCTTCCTGCTGGCGTCCCGCGGGCATCACGGCGATGCAGGCATCCACGGCCGAGAGCGCCGCGCCGCGGCGGGCGTCGGTGGGCTCGATCCGCCACGCGGTCATGCGGGAATCGGCGGCCGAGCGGCGGGCGGAGCGGACCTGCGATTCGTCGGCGGCCACGGAGGCGGCCTGCGCCCACGCCGCGGCGGCACGGTCCCACGCGGGGGCGCTGCGCTCACGCTGCGCGGCGCGCTCGGCCTGGGTCGCGGCCTCGACCGCCGCCTCGTACGGAGTCGCGCGAAAGCGCGAGGTGAGTTCGCCACGCGCCGAGGGCTTGGAAGCCGGGGAACCGGCCGGCGGGCCGGTGAACGGCACGCTGCTGCCCGCGGCGGGCGGCGCGAGCGACTGGGTCGAGGATCCGGTGGCGGGCGCCGGCGCGCTCGCCTTGCTCTTCTCGAGCTGGCTGCGCACGTCGAAGCGGCTCTTGCGCTCGGGCTCGCTCGTGGGAGCGGGAGCCTGCGCCGGGGGAGCCGAAGGCGGCGCCACGGCGAATGGCTTGCTGGCGGTCACGCGGTCCTTCGCGGCCGGGGGCGCGACGGGCGCGGCCACGTCGGCGGCGGCGCCCTTGGCGGTCTCGACCGGCTCGGGAGCGGGATTCGGGGGCGTGGCGTTGAAGGGGGTCGCCGCCTGCGGCTTGCGCACGCGCGTCTCGGCGGAGGTGGGCGCGGGCGCGGCGGGCGTGGCGCGCGGCGTGACGGCGGGCAGGTCGCGGCGCGGCACCGGCACCGGCTCGCCACCCGCCAGCGTGCGCACTTCCTGCGCGCGAGCGGCGGGCGTGCGGCGCGCGGGCGCCGCCTGTTCGGCGCGCGACTCCGGCTCGGGGGCGGTCACGGGCGCGGCGGCCTTCGCGGCGGGGGCTTCTTCGGCGGGCGCCTCGGCGGCGGGCGCGGGCGCGGATTCCACGGCGAGCGGCGCGCCCACTTCGGTCCGCGGCGCGGCGTTTTCGGCGAAGCCCTCGACCCCGCGGCCGCTCGACAGCTTGAGCGCGACCGCCGCGACAGCCAGCACCGCGGCGGTGCTGCCCACCAGCGCCAGCGCTCGCGGCGATCGCCACCAGCCGAACAGCCCTCCGGAGGCGGGCGCCGCCGCCGGCGAGCCGGCGGGCGAGGAGGCAGCGATCTTCTCGCCGAGCCGGTCCGCGAACGAGGCGAAGTACTCGTCTCCCGGATCGTGCGCCAGCGCCCCGCGCAGTGACGCGTCGAGTTCGCTCAGCGCCGCCAGGCGCGCGCGGCACTCGGAGCAGTCGTCCAGGTGACGTCCCGCCGCCGCGTCCTCGGACGCGTTCAGGGCGCCGTCGAGGCGCGCCGACAGCTGGTCGTCGCTCAGGTGGTTCATGTCGCGTCCCCACTGCGCTGCTGCATGAGTTTCTTCAGCTCGACCCGCGCGCGGCTGAGGCGCGACATCACCGTGCCGATGGGCACGTTCAGGGTCTTGGCGATTTCGTCGTAGCTCATGTCCTGCATCACTCGAAGGGCCAGCACCGCCTGTTGTTCGGGGGGCAGCTGCGCGAAGCAGTCCTGAAGCGCGCTGTCCCGTTCGTTCCGGGCCGTGTGGTCCGCCGGGTCGTCGTCCACTCCCCACTGCTTTCCGGCCTCGAGCAGTGGCTCGATCGGCGTCTCGGGGCGCCGCTTGCGGGTGCGGAACAGCGAGAACGCCTGGTTGGTGCAGATTCGCGCGAGCCAGGGGTAGAGCGGCGAGCCCAGTTCGAACCGGCCGATGGCGCCCCAGGCGCGCAGGAACGTCTCCTGTGCCAGGTCGTCCGCGTCCGACGCATTGCGGGTGAGCGCGTAGGCAACGCGATACACACTCCGCTGATAGCGGCGGACGATCTCGGCGAACGCGCGCTGGTCCCCCCGCTGGCTGCGGGTGATCAGTTCGTCGTCCGGTGGCCCGGCAGCTGACATACGCTCCACATTCGGGTTCATTCCCGCGCAGAGTCGGGGGCGATGCCGGGGGCCGTCAAGCGCTGGGGTGCCGCGGTTTGGCGCATTCCACGTTAGATCGCGCCCGTCCGCCCGAAGGACAGGGGCGGCAGCCGGCGTCCATCGCCCACTCCCCTGCCGCGGCCGCCCCCGGTTCGCCGCCTCTCGCCCCCAGGAGTACCCATGCGAAGCTCGCCGTTCGCCGCCGTCCTGCTCGCTGCCTTCCTCCTCTCCGGGGCGCCCTCCGCCTCCCCGGCCGCCGGGGATCCGCCCTCGGAATGCCCGACCGGCACCTGCTCGGGCCGCGTGCCGGCCTACACCGACACCGCGTGGACCAACCACTTCCTGGGCAAGCGCATCGCCGCGGGCACCATGCAGGGGCAGGCGCCAACCGACTACGTGGTCAGCCTGTTCGACCTGAGCACCAACGTGCCGGCGCTGGACACCAACTGGGCGGGCATGCAGCGCTACCACGGCCGCGTCGGCGGCTCGGGCTTCGGCGGCTGGAACGTGGACTCGCTGGGCACGGTGTTCGGCATCACGCTCGACGACGCGGGCAACATCTACGTGTGCGCCTCGTCCAGCTACAACGGCGACGCCATCAGCAACGCGCCCGGCGCGACGGCCGGCTCCATCTTCAAGATCGACCGGGTCACCGCCTACGTGAGCGTGTTCGCCACGCTGCCCAACTCGTTCGACCCCGCCTACTCGGGCAATCCCGCCGAAGGCATGCCGGGGCTGGGCAACATCACCTACGACCCGGTGCACCAGCTGCTGTTCGTGTCCAACTTCGAGGACGGCAAGATCTACCGGCTCAACATGAGTGGCGCCATCCTGGGCACGTACGACCCGATGTTGCCGGACAACGGCCTGCCGGGATTCGCGCCGCTGGGTGAGCGCGTGTGGGCCGTGCAGTGGCACACCGACAACAAGATCTACTTCTCGCTGTGGAATGCCGACAGCCGCACGTCCGGTCCCGCCAACCTGATCCACTCGCTCTCGCTCGACGGCTCGGGCAACTTCGTGCCCTCCTCCGAGCTGCCGGTCATCTCCGTGCCGCCGCTGCCGACCTACACGTACTCGTACCCGGTGTCCGACATCTCGTTCACGCCCGGCGGCCAGATGATGCTGGCCGAGCGCTGCATGTTCGACGAGAGCCTCGTGACGGCGCACCAGGGCCGGCTGCTCGAGTATTCGTGCGACCTGGGCACCTGGTACCTGATGCCCAACCCGCACGACATCGGCAACTACGTCGGGCCGCCCTACTTCGGCTCGGCCGGCGGCACCGACGCCGACTACGCGCCCTACGTGGCGGGCGGAGTGAACGGACGCCACTGGGTGACGGGCGACGCCATTCACTACCTGAGCGACTACATCTACGGCGCGCAGGGCTTTCCGCCCGCGGGCGGCTCGACCGTCAACAGCATGCTGTTCGACTACGACGGCATCGTGGTCAACGTGGACAAGTTCGAGATCGGCGACATCGAGATCACCTGCCCGGTGGACACGGGCTCGATCCACGGCGGTAAGTACCGTGACGAGGACTGCGACGGCCAGCGCGACCCGGGTGAGACAGGCATCGCGGGCTGGCCGATCGTCGTGACCGGCCCCTCGGGCACGGTGACGGTCTACACCGACGCGTCGGGCATCTTCCACCTGTGGGGACTGCCCAACGGCACCTACACGGTGTGCGAGCTGGGCGCGGCGGGCTGGACCCAGACGCAGCCCGCCGGCGGCTGCTACACGGTGGTGCTCAACGGCGCCGCGGTGACCGGGCGCGTCTTCGGCAACTGCCAGGCCTGCCCGCAGCCGCAGGGTCCGTGCAAGCCGCTGCCGTGGACGGGCGTGCTGTGGCTGCCGTTCGACGAACCCACCGGCGCGATCGCGCACGACGTCGCGGGCGGCAACCCGGGCCAGATCTCGGGCGACCTGGCCGCCATCCACAACCCGGTCGCCATGGACAAGGGGCTGCGCTTCAACGTCGCGGGTGACCACGTGCGCTCGGCCGACTCGCCGTCGCTCGACTTCGGCACCGGCGACTTTTCGCTCGTCTCGTCGTTCGAGCTGGACCAGGTGAGCGGCACGCACTTCCTGTTCGACAAGCGCCAGGCCACCCCGGCCGGCCCGCGCGGCTACGCGCTGTCGGTCGAGGACGGCAGCGTGGTGGTGCGCATGCAGGACGGCACGGCGCCGCCGGTCTACACGTCGGGCGCGGTCATGACGCCGGGCTCGCATCACTCCCTGGCGGTCACGGTGTCGCGCACGCCGGACGGCACGGGTGGCGGCGGAGCCGGCGGCTTCGTGTACCTGGACGGCGCGCTGCTCGGCTCGTTCGATCCCGCGCCCTCGGGCACGCCGATCGACGTCAGCAACGACGCGCCGCTCTCGATCGGCACCAACTCGGCCGGCACATCGGCGTTCGGCGGCTGGATCGACGAGCCCATGGTGTTCGCCCGCGCGCTTCCCTTTGCGGACGCGATCGGACCGTGGAACCCGGTGATCTGCAAGCAGTGGTGCGTGGTGCCGCCCACGGTGAGCTTCGGGCCCTACGCGACCAGCGCCACGGCCACGTTCACCATCTGCAACTACGACTTCTCGGCGCCGTCGATGAACTACTCCTGGTCGCTCAACGGGCTGCCGGCGGGATCGTGTTCGGTGAACGGGCCGACCGTCTACTCGCCGTCCTCGGGCTCGATGACGATCCCGGCCGGCTCGTGCCAGAGCGTGACCGTGACCATCACGCGTCCGTCGTGGCTCACGCCCGGCAGCAGCGGCTGCTTCGTGTTCAACGTGAGCAACAACACGAACCACACCTGCTTCAGCTGCACGGGCAAGGCGGTCGCGAGCAAGAAGTGGTGGGTGATCGACGACATCGACTGGATCGGCGTCGGGCACGGCACCACCAAGCAGGCGCGCTTCACGGTGACGAGCGCCGAGCCGGTCGGCACGTCGCGCGACGTGTCGCTGCGGGTCATGGCGGGGGTTCCGGGCGACTCTCCCGCTTCGCAGTACATCAGCCTCAACGGCCTGCCGCCGGGTGAACCCATCCTCCTCACCCGGACGGTGGCCGGAGGGGGCTCGACCGATGTGGACGTCACGGTGAGCTATCCCACGTGGTCGCACCTGCCCGAGCAGTGGCTGACCGTCCAGGTGCTCGATGAAGAGGGCGATCCCGAGATGACCACGATCGCCAAC
>JADLGX010000031.1 GCA_020849095.1 Candidatus Eiseniibacteriota bacterium | reverse complement strand
GTGGGCGTGGGCTCCGACCTGCTGCGCGATTACCTCGCCAATCCCAACTCGTTCGCCGCCAAGGCCAAGCAGGCCGCGCTCACGAGCCTCATCCACATCGCGCGCGACCTCAACGACGGCCCGCCGCCCGATCCCATGGCCGCTCGCAAGGTGCTCGAGCGCGTGCTGCAGGTGGACCCGGGCAACGAGTCCGCCGTGGCGTTCCTGCACGAACTAGAGGGTGGCGACGATCGCACGATGATGATGTCGTACGAGTCCGCGCCCAAGCCGGCCGCCGCTCCGCCGCCGCCCAAGCCCGCGCCCGCGCCGCCGCCGCCCGCGCCCAAGCCCGAGGTGAAGTCCGAGGTGAAGCCGGCCGCGCCGAAGCCGGAGCCCCGGGCCGAGGTGAAGCCCGCGGCCGCCAAGAGCGCGCCGCCACCGCCGCCGCCCGCGCCCAAGCCCGCGTCCGCGCCTGCGCAGCGCAAGGCCGCTCCCGCCGCCGCGCCCAACCACACGCCGCTGCTGATCGGCATCGGCGCGCTGCTCCTGGTGGTCGTGATCGCCATCGTGGTGGTGATGAACGGCAAGAAGAACTCGTCCGCCGAGGCGCCGCCCGAAGCCCCGGCTCCCGTCACCGCCTCGCTCGACGTGTCCACCGAACCCACGGGCGCGTACGTCACCGTGCAGGTGGGCGGCGAGTCCAAGAACGCGACCAGCAACACCACGTTCGACGGCCTGGCCGACGGCACCGCGCTGGTCAAGGTCGAGCTGGCCGGCTACACGACGCGCGAGACCACCGTTGCCGTGACCGCCGGCAGCGCGCAGTCGCTGCACGTGGCGCTGGCGGCGGATGCCGCCGTGCAGGTGTGCTCGCTGTACGTGACCGTGAAGCCGCGCGCCGACAAGGTGCTGGTCAACGGCAAGCCCGCCGTGGGCAAGGACGCGCATTTCTCGGCCGCGCTGCCCGCCGGGAAGTACAAGGTGGAGGCGAGCGCCGCCGGGTTCACGAGCGCGCTGGCCACCGGCAAGGCCGCCGGCGGCGAGGTGAAGCGAATCGCGCTCACGCTGGCGAGCGCGCCCGCCAACGTGACGCCGCCGCCCTCGACGCCCGTTCCCGCGTCGGCGCCGGTCGTGCCCGCGACCGCCGATCCCGCGGACGGCATCGCGCAGGGCATCTCGGTGGTGCAGAAGAGCGACATCTACGTGGACCACGTGCTGCGCGCGCAGGGCGTCACGCAGGTGGACGTCAAGCTGCCGCCCGGCAAGCACGAGGTGGTGTTCGAGAATCCCGACTTCATCAAGGTGCGCCGCGAGTTCCAGCTGAAGGCCGGCAAGAGCAGCAAGCCCATCCGCGTGGATCTGGCGGCGGGTGAGGGCGGCATCTCGGTGCGTGGCGGCAAGCCCGGGCTGCGCATCTTCATCGACGACAAGAGCACCGGCGTGACCACGCCGGGCGTGGTGCGCGGCCTCAAGCCCGGCCGTCACAAGATCGAGTTGCGCGACGACAAGGGTGGCGCGGTGATCGCCACGCAGAGCGTGATCGTGGCCGATTCGCCCAACAACCAGCCGGTTCAGTTCTAGCGATTCGCTTCGGCACCAGCCCTTCGGCCTGGGCGCGGCACATCGCGCTCAGGTCGAACTCTTGGCGCGCATCGCGCCGCGATGGCGGACTTTTCGCGACAGCGGCCCCAGCGCCAGCTTGACGCACTCCTCGAGCGTGGCCTTCGGGTTCTCGTCGGCGACCTTTGCTCCCCCGAGCGACTGCTGCTCGTTGTAGCCGAGGGCACGCAGCGCGGCGACGACGTCATCGTGGAGCTGCTGGAGCGCTTCGTCGCGCGGGCCGGACGGGGCGGTCTCGCGCTCGGCCGCACGCTCGGCCGCGCGCTCGGCGCCGGCCTGCGCGGCCACCTGCTCCTTGGCGCGTTCGCGCTGCGCCAGTTCGACGGCGCGCTGCATGTGCTCTTTGCCGAACACGCGCTCGGCCTCGAACCGGTTGTGCGCGCGGCAGAGCAGGCGGAGGTTGTCGAGCGTGGTGGCGCCACCCAGCGCCACGGGCGTCTTGTGATCCACCTCGAGCTTGCGCCGTGAGCCGCAGCGATGGCCGTTGGGTCCGGTGAACGTGCAGCAGCCGCCGTCGCGCACGTACACCTCGCGCAGCAGGGAGTCGGGGATGTCGCGGCCCTTGGCGGCGACCACCCTGGAGCGGCCCTTCGCGCCAACGGCGAACCGGCGCTTCTTCTCGTGCGTCACGGCAATGGTGAGCGCGCGCTTGAGCAGCTCGGCCATGCCGGCCGTGGGAGCCGAGTGGCTGATCAGCGACTGGAACTCGTCGAGCAGCTCCTGGGTTTCGTCGTCCACCGTGGTCTGCCAGCCGACGCGCCCCGGCGAAAGCGGAGTGGCTCGCGAGTGCGAAGAGAGTGGCCCCGTCGAAACGCCCGGGGCCTGCGACTCCGATGGGACTGGTGGCCCCGGGGCCACCTTGTTGCCGGAAAGCTCGGGCGCGATGCAGGTGGCGAAGTCCGGACGCGGGAAGCGCTCTGCGAGCAGGCGTTCGATGGCGAGCTTGGACTGACGCGAGGCGGCGGCGATCAGATCGAGCGCGTTGTCGGGCGTGAGGTGCGGCGCCAGCAGCAGCGCTCCGCTCAGGTGCAGCCGGCCCTCGGCGATGGCGACGAACAGCGCGGGGTGACGGCGCGCGGCGCGGCCGACGCGGATGCGCTTGAGCGCGGAGTCCTCGGTGTGGTTGAGCTGGGCCACGCAGTACTCGAGCATCGAGGAGTAGCCCAGCCCTAGGTACAGCCGGCGCTCGTCCACCACGGCAATGTGAGCAATCAGCAGCGCATCGGCGTCCTTCTGCCGGTGGTCGTGCGAGGCGAGATCGCGCAGCACGATCGAGTCGGGCACGGAGTTCAGCAGGTAGTCGGTCATCGGAACGGCTCACGCCGGGGGCGAGTCTGGCGGCGC
>JADLGX010000030.1 GCA_020849095.1 Candidatus Eiseniibacteriota bacterium | reverse complement strand
TCGGGCACGAGATCACGCACGGGTTCGACGACGAGGGCCGGCAGTCCGACGAGTTCGGCAACCTGAACGCGTGGTGGCTCGACGCGGACTCGGTCGCCTTCTCGCAGCGCGCGCAGAAGCTGGTGGATCAGTTCAACGCCTACAAGGTGGGCGACAAGAACGTGCGCGGCCTGGCCACGCTGGGCGAAAACATCGCCGACCTGGGCGGCGTCGTGCTCGGCTACGAGGCGTTCAAGAAGACGGAGCAGTACCGCCTCAATCAGGTCGTGAACGGCCTGTCTCCCGACCAGCGTTTCTTCCTGGGCTACGCGCTGTCGTGGCTGGGTCACCGCCGGCCGCAGTCGCTGGCGCAGCAGATCATGACCGACGTGCACTCGCCGGGATTCCTGCGCGTCAACGGCCCGCTCGCCAACATTCCCGAGTTCTACAAGGCGTTCGGGGTGAAGCCGGGAGATGCGATGTATCGCGACGCCGCGGTGCGTGTGGAAATCTGGTGAACGAGTAGCATCAGGCGTGGCAGCCGGGGCGCCGGTTCCTCATCGGGAACTGGCGCCCCGTTGTTTTCTGATATTGCGAGTGCTGCCGGAGGGGCGCATCCTGCGCTCGTTCCCCCGCCACCATTCGGGAGGCCGCCATGCGGTCGCGCTTCGCATTCGTGCTGCTCATGCTCACGCTGTCCGCGCCGGCGGCGTTCTGCGCCGAACTGCCCCGCGCCGCCCGGCCGTCGCCCGTGAAGACCTCGCCGACCAGCCCCACGCGCGCGGTCAAGGCCTTCGCGGAGTGTTACACCCGGCGCTCGGCCGAGACCATGGCGGCACTGCTGACCGCGGACTACCGGTTTCACTTCTCGGAAGGCGACTGGTCCGGGAGCAAGTACGAGTACGGGTACGGCCGCGAGAAGGAACTGCAGTCGGCGCGCGGCATGTTCACGAAGTTCGGGAGCATGAACGTCACGGCTCGCGACCTCGAAGTCGGTCCCGACCCCGAGCACCCGGATTCCATGTCTCACTATCAGGTGGTCGTCGCCCATCGCATGTCCTATCGGTTCGTCGAGGGCGAAGGCGACAGCAGCGACATCATGGTGAACGAAACCGGCGACCAGATCTTCTACCTCGTGCGCGGCGATGCCGCCCTCTTGGCGCCGGGGCAGAGGGGCGGACGCGATCGCTGGTACATCCGGCACTGGTTCGAGGACATCGCCCGCTTGCGCGCCCGACTCGGCGAAGCCGATGGCCAGTGCGAAGAGACCACGACCGCGGGCCTGCCCACGCTGGCACTCGCGCTCGGCATGCGTGCTCTCGACAGCCCGCTCTGCTCCACACTCAAGCTGGCCTGCGACCTTCCGGGCAGCGAGCCCGCGACACTCGAAGTGTTCGACGTGGCCGGCCGCCGCCTGGCGCGCCGGGAACTGCTGCCCACGTCGGCCGGCAGCACCCTGCAGGTCGAGGCCGGTTCGGGCATGCGGTTCGCGCCCGGCGCCTACTTCCTGCGCCTCACCCAGGGCAACCGCGCCCCGAGCCGGAAGATGGTGCTGGTGGCGAAGTAGCCGGGGGGCGGGGCTCGTCCCCGCCCGCAAGGCCGCCAATCGGTCGTTGACGTGTCGTCGGCGGCGACATATCGTCCGGACGTGTCGCAAAAAGGAGGTTTTGACGACATGTCCAAGCCAGCATGGAATCCCGACCACGCCTACAACGATCTCCCCAAGCTCAAGCCCGACATGAGCTTGGAGAGTTCTGCCGTCCTGAAGCAGTGCATTCAAGCGCGGGCGTCCCTCGCGGAGCTGAAGCAGGCGGCATCACTCATCCCCAACCCGGGGATGCTCATCAACACCCTGCCGCTGCTCGAGGCCCAGGCCAGTTCCGAGATCGAGAACATCGTCACGACCGCCGACGTGCTGTTCCAGCACATGAACGGCGAGGCGGGCGCCGATGCCGCGACGCGTGAGGCGCTGCGCTACAGGCAGGCGCTGCTCGAAGGGCACCGCGCGCTGGGCGCGAGGCCGCTGACGACACGAACGGCCGAGACCATCTGCACCAAGATCAAAGGTGTCGAGATGACGGTTCGCCGCGTGCCGGGAACCAAGCTGGCGAACTCCACCACCGGCGAGATCATCTACACGCCGCCGGAGGGTGAGCCGGTGCTTCGCGATCTGCTGGCGAACTGGGAGCAGTTCCTCCACTCGGACGGACCGCTCGATCCGCTCGTGCGCATGGCTGCTGCCCACTACCAGTTCGAGGCCATCCACCCCTTCACCGACGGCAACGGCCGAACGGGTCGGGTACTGAACAGCCTGTTCCTGGTGGAGCAGGAACTGCTGACGCTGCCCATCCTGTACCTGAGCCGGTACATCATCGCGACGAAGCAGGAGTACTACCGGCGGCTGCTGGCGGTGACGGCCCACGGCGAGTGGGAAGAGTGGGTGCTGTACATGCTTCGAGGCATCGAGGAGACATCGCGCTGGACGCGAGAGAAGATCGAGGCGGTACGCCGGCTTTCGGACCGGACTGTCGAGCAGGTTCGCGAGCGGCTGCCGAAGGTCTATACGCGAGAACTCGTCGACACGCTGTTCGCCCAGCCCTACTGCCGCATCTCGAACCTGGTCGAGAACGAGATCGCCGGACGCCAGGCGGCGGCCAGGTATCTTCGCGAACTCACTCGAATCGGAGTGCTCGAGGAACGCAAGCTGGGACGCGAGCGACTCTTCGTGAATCCCCGCCTGATAGCGCTGCTGACGCGAGAGAGCAACGCGTTCGAGCCCTACTGAGGCCCGCCTCTTCGCCTACCCGTTCGCCAGCCCCGACCTCACCGCGATCGCCAGCGAGGCGGCCAGCGCCAGCCCGCACGCCACGGCCAGCGCGCGCACGAGCGGCCCGGGTCCGCGCCCGGCCAGGCGCGCGTCGATCGGCAGCACCGCGCCCAGCAGCGCGCCGCTCAGCAGGCCGGCCGCGTGCGCCACGTTGTCGGTGCCGGGATTGGCGTAGCCCGCCGCGAATCCCGGCGCGATCAGGTAGAGCAGCGATGCGACCAGAGCACGGGCGCGCGCGGTGGCGAGCCGGTGCCGCAGTCGGTACACCACCACCAGCAGCGCGCCACCGAGCGCGAAGATCGCCCCCGAACCGCCCACGCTCAGGCTCACCGCCGGCGCGTGCGACTGGCGCCACGCCATGCTCGCGAACGAGGCGAACGCACCGCCCGCCACGAACACGATCCAGAATCCCCAGCGCGCGAAGATGCGCTCCACCGCCGGGCCCAGCACGAGCAGCGTGAACGAGTTGAAGAACACGTGCGCTGCGCCCGAGTGCAGGAACGTGCTCGACAGCAGTCGCCACGCGCTTTCGCGCGGGGCCTGAAAAGTGGCGTTGGCTCCCCACGCCAGCAGCGCGTCGCTGTTGCCGAACGCATGGTGAACGCCGAGCAGCACGAACATCATGCCCCACGAAAGCAACAGGAACATCGTGCCCCACGGCAGCACGTCCCCCACCGCCGCCCACAGGTCGAGCGGCGCGGGCTCGTCGGGATCCGGCGGCACGTAGCCGAGCGCCTCGAGTTCGGCGGCGAACGCTTCGGCCGAATCGGGGTCGTGTTCGGGCGCGGCCGGCGACGCCGGGCGCGGCTCCTGCGGGGAGCCCGGAGGGTCGGTGGTCATTCGCCGAGCGTGCGACGAGGCGGCGTGCGGACGCAAGCGGGGACTCGCATCAGCAACCCTGCGGCCGGCCGAAGCGC
>JADLGX010000029.1 GCA_020849095.1 Candidatus Eiseniibacteriota bacterium | reverse complement strand
GGGCGGGTGAGCAGTTCGCGAGGCCAACTGGCGCGGAATGCGGCGAGTTCCTCGATCGTGCGGAACTTGTGCACGCCGGGCGGCCGCGCCACTCGAACGATCGAGGCGCCCAGCACCCACATGGCCTGCAGCCGCCCCGGAATCTGCGGATCGCCCGGCGCCAGCCAGCGCGCCTTCTTCATGTCGTCGAGATTCGCAAAGCGTCGAACGGGCATGTCACTCCTTTCCCAGGTCGAACTTGTCGTTGAGCGTGCTCGCGTCGAGACGGTCCTGGGCTCGTGCCGTGGCGTGCTTCATTTCCCAGAGAGCCGCCGGTGTCGCCACCGGAACCTTCACGCCCATGAACGGAACGAGATGGGACTCGATGTCCTCGTACCGGAATGCCTCTCCGAGCCGGGGCAGGAAGTCCATGGACAACGCGCCGTCGGGGGGCACGTAGGCGATCGCGTAGAACTCCCCCGAGCGTTCGTCCACCGCGATCTCGTCGATGGACGGGTCGTCCCATGCCGAACGAAGCGCTGCGCGAAGCCGCTCGAAGTTCTCGAGTGTCGGGCGCACGAACAGGTCGGCGTCGTCGGTGTAGCGGAGCAGCCCGTGGAGCGCCATGGCGACGGCTCCCACGACGACGTACTCGACGCCCTCGGTGTTCAGCGCCCGAAAGAGCTTGAGCAGGTCCTGTGATTCCATGCTTCCGATCTTCATCGGCGGACTCGACAGGGGCGAGTGCCGGAGGCGGGTGATCGTGCCGCGCTGCAAGAAGACGGCCCGCGCGGGGAACGCCGCCAGCATGCTTCGGTCGCGGGGCGGCGCGCAAGGCGCGACTCGCGCGGCACGGGCATTGCAGCGGCGCGCGTGAACGTTCGCGGCCGGCGTCCCCCTCCGGCGCGCGCTCCACCCGCCCCCGGCGCGGGAAAACCCATGGCATTCGCCACGCTCCTCGCCGCCGCCGGCCTGCTCGCGTGCGGCGCGCCCGGTCACGCGATCGTCACCGAGGTGTACTACGACGCCGCCGGTGACGACACCGGCTGGGAGTTCGTCGAGCTGCACAACCCGTTCGCGCACGCCCTGCCGCTGGCCGGCGCGCGCATCGAGGCGGGCGATGGCTCGGCGCCCGGGCGCTGGACGCTGCGCTGGACCGGAGCGCCCGGCGACACCCTGCGCGCGGGCGCGCGCTTCGTGGTGGGCGGCAGCCGCGTGTCGCCGCCGCCCGACGCGATCGTGTCGCTCGACCTGCAGAACGGTCCCGACGCCCTGCGCGTGGTGTGGCCCGGCGGCGCCACCGAAGTGGTGGGCTGGGGCGCGCACGAGTTTCCCGAGTATGCGTGCGGAGCCGCCGCGCCCGACGCGCCCTCGGGCTTCTCGCTCGCTCGCATTCCCGACGAGTCGGACGCGGGCGCCAACGCGCACGACTTTCGGGTGTCGGCGCCCTCGCCGGGCGCGCCCAACCAGGCGGGGCGCGATCTCGCCGTGGTGCGCGGCACGCTGCGCCTGTCGCCCGCGCAGCCCGCGCCGGGCGCGCAGGCCGAGCTGTCGCTGCTCGTCGCCAACGCGGGGCGCGAGCCGCTCGACGCGGGCGTGGCGCGCCTGCTCGTCTCGGGCGATGCGCTCGAACCGCCGTCCGCGCTGGCGCTGGGCGCGCTCGAGAGCGGCGAGACGCTGCGCGTGGCGCTGGACGTGCGCGCGGCGTTCGCGGGGCGGGCGTTCGTGCGCGCTGCCGTGGAACTGCCCAGCGATGCCGCACCGCTCAACGATGCCGACACGCTGCGCGTGCGCGTGGGGGTGGGCCCGCTCGAGCTGACCGAGATCCAGTTTCATCCCGCGCAGGGCGAGGGCGAGTGGGTGGAGGTGCGCAACCGCTCGGGGCTGGCGCTGGCGCTGGGGGGGTTCACGCTCGGCGACCGCTCGGGAGCGGCGGGCCGCGTCGTGTCGGCGGCGTGGCTGGCGCCCGAGAGCCTCGCGGTGCTGGCGCAGGATCGCGCCGCGTTCACGCGCGCGTTCCCGCAGCTCGACAGCGCGCGCGTGGCCGCGGTGTCGCCGTGGGCGAGCCTCAACAACTCCAACGACGAGAACGGCGTCGCCGACGTGGTGATGCTGCGCGAGTCCGATGCGCTTCCCGTGGACGAGGTGCCTTACTCGGCGTCGGGCGTCGCCGCGGGAGTGCCGCTCGAAAAGTCGGACGGCCTCTGGGCCGCGGCGGCCGGGGCGCCGGGCACCCCGCTGGCGCCGCCGCGCGTGGCGAAGCCGGGCGCGTTCGAGTTCGACGTCGCGCCCCGCCGAGTGGCCGGGCCGGGCGGCGACGTGATGCTGGCGTGGCGCCTGCCGTGGCCGCGCGCGCGCGTCACGGTGGAGCTGTTCGATCTCGACGGGCGGCGCGCGGGCGTGCTGCTGAACGACGTGGCGAGCACGGCCGCGGGCGAGCGGCGCGTGCGGCTCGACGGCGCGCGCCCGGGACTGTTCGTGGCGCAGCTGCGCGCGCGCTCGGACACGGCCACGCTCACGCGATCGGCGCTCCTGCGGATCGTGCGGGAGGACTCGTGAAGCGCGCGCCGTGGTGGCTGGCCGCGCTGCTGGCCGCGCTGCTGGCGTGGGCCGCGCCCGTGTTCGCGCAGGACTTTTCTCCCGCGGCCGGAGCGGGCCCCGGCGCGGACGCCGCCGCGCTGCTCGACCGTGCGCTCGGCTCGCCGCGAACGGGCGTGGGGATCGAGTGCGGCGCTGCGCGCCGCTTCGGCCTGCCGGAACTCGACTCGCGCGCGCTGGCGGTGACGCTCGCGCGCGGCTCGGTGTGCGTGGCCGCCGGCGTGGCGCAGGCCGGCGAGCCGGAGTTCGGCTGGAACGCGGCGGCCATCGCGCTGGGCAGCGCGCGCTCTTCGGGCGGCGTGGCGCTGCGCGCGCTCGCCCGGCGCGAGCGGCGCGTGGGAGCGCTGGCCGCGCCGACGCTGCGCGCGGGCGCCGGGCTCGAGGGAGGCGCGGGCGGCTGGCTGGCGCTGGGCGGTCCGCTGCTCGCGTGGGCGAGCGTCCCGCAGGCCGTGGTGACGGGCGAGGCGCCGCCGCTTTCGCG
>JADLGX010000028.1 GCA_020849095.1 Candidatus Eiseniibacteriota bacterium | reverse complement strand
GCCGCGGCGCGCGCAACGCGGCGACACGCAGGCCGCGCCGTCGGGCGCGTCGGTGGCGGTCGCGGCGGACACGGAAGAGTCCTCGTGCTGGCAGCACGAGCCGGTGCAGGTGCAGCGCGCATCCACGCCGGTCTCGGCGCAGCAGCAGTAGACGAGCGCGCGGCGTACGCGCGGAACCAGCTGCTCGGCATCGGTGGCGACCAGCGCCACCAAAAGCGCGAGGGCCGTGGCGAGCACTCGCCACGCCGGCCGGGGCATCATGGCCGCGCCTGCGCGGGCACCCACAGCGTGCGCGCCTTGAGTTCGCGATGGTCGAGTCCCGCCGCCTTGTCCATGAGCGCGAGCCGCGCGGGCAGCTGCGGCGCGAACTTCCAGTCGTCGGCTCGGCCGCCGCGCGCCGCGGCGAACGCCGCCCAGTCGTCCCACCACGGGCTCATGCGCCGGGCGATGGGTTCGATCACCAGGACCGAGGCGCCGGCCAGGCGCCACGACTCGATGCGCGACGAGAGTTCGTCGCGCATCGAGTCGTCGAGTTCGTTGACCGTCCAGCCGAGCGTGACCAGCGTGCGGCCCGCGGCGGGCCGCTGGCGCAGCAGGTCGCCGGGTCGCGCGCGCAGGTCCACGCCCAGCGTTTCGGCGTTCCAGCGCGCCTCGCCGATCGCCCAGCGGTTGCGGTCCACCGCCTCGACGGGAACGTTCCCGCACGCGAGCGAGGCGGCAATGCCCACCACGCCGGTGCCGCAGCCCAGGTCGAGCACGCGCTGCGGGGCGCCCTCGGCCAGCGGCAGCGCGCGCGCCACGTGATCGGCGACCAGGAAGTGCAGCGGCGCGTAGAAGAGCGCGAACGCCGCGCGCTTGCCCGCGGATTCCAGATCGGCGCCGGAGTCGAGCCGGTTGCGCCGCTCCACGTAGACGGCCGACAGCGCCTCGACCGCGCGCCTCACCTCGGGAAACGTGAGCACGGCCAGGTGGCGCGCCTCGAGCGCGTCAAACCAGCGCTCGAACTCGATTCCGGTGGGGGAGGTCATGGTCGCGCGCATTCTACGCGAGCGCGTGCCGCGCGCGCACGCCGCGGCCCTCCCGCTGCGTTCGCCGCACGGAGCGCGTATCCTGCCGCCATGCAAAGGCCCCTGGCTGCGGTGTTCGACCTGGACGGCACGCTCGTCGACAACATGACCTTTCACGGCGACTCGTGGCTCACGCTGGCGGCACGGCTCGGCTCGGCGGCCACGCGCGAGGACTTCGAGCTGCGCTGGGCGGGCAAGACGTCGCGCGAGATCTTCCCGATGCTGCTGGGCCGCGACGTGGGCGAGGGCGAGTCCGCCGCGCTGGAAGAGGAGAAGGAGTCCGCCTACCGCGCGGCGTACGCGCCGCACCTGGCGCCCATCGCGGGACTGACCGCATTCCTCGACCGGCTCGAGGGCGCCGGGGTCCGGCTCGCCATCGCGAGCGCGGCTCCGGTCGAGAACCGCGCCTTCGTGCTCGACGGCCTCGGGCTCGCGGGGCGCTTTCCGGTGCTGAGCGGCCCGGCGCCGGGCGTGCGTGGCAAGCCGCATCCCGACCTGTTCGCGCGCGCCGCGGAACAGCTCGGCGTGCCCCCGGAACGCTGCGTGGGATTCGAGGACGCGGTGAACGGCGTCCAGTCCGCGCGTGCGGCCGGCATGCGGGTGGTGGGGTTGCTCACGGCGGCGAGTGCGGCCGAGCTGGCCGAAGCGGGTGCGGAGTTCGCCATTCGCGACTACACGCTGCTGCCGCCCGAACTCGAGCGCCTGCTGTTCGGCTGACCACGGGGGATGGCAACGGGAAGGCCCCGCCAACTTCCGGCGGGGCCCTCGGGGTTGCTTCCGCTGTGAGGCGCGAGCCCTAGCGGTAGATCTGCTTCAGCCGGCCCCACGTGCTCGTGCTGGTGGGAGTCGGGCACTGCAGGTCGATCTTGCCGTCGTGCCGGAACAGGTAGCCCGGAATGCCGACGTTGGGAGCGGTGTTCCAGGTGGCGCCGCCGGTGAACAGCCCGGGGCACACCGCGCCGCCGATGGTCTGGAAGTACGGCAGGAGCGTGCCGCCCACCCAGTTGATGTCACCCTCGATGCTGCCCGTCTGGAACGCGGTGAAGTTGTTCGTCGTCACCGTGTAGCGCGTGAAGTAACCGACCAGCAGCGGCGCGCCGCCGTCCTCGAAGGTGCTCGGCACCTGCGGATTGGGCGGGAAAGCCGCGAACACCGCGTCGGGCGAGACGTCCTCGTACAGACGGATCACGCCGCCGGTGTAGTCGGTCTGGTAGATCTGCGTGGACGGAGGGCCGAACGTGACCGTGCCCAGCGACACCATGCTGTCCGCCACGAACGTGTACTCACGCGCCGGGATGTTGGCGTTGAGGAACGCGAGCGGCGCGCCGAATCCGCTCACCGTGCCGACCATCCGCTGGATGCCGCCGGCCGGAAGGTTGTTGAACGCGCCGCCCGGCTGCCACATGTAAGCGGGATCCCAGTCGATGACCGGGCCGGCGGCAGCGTGGGACTGGGGCGCCGAAACGAGCAGCATCGCGGCGCACATGGCGAGAGTGGTCCAGCGCTTCATGATCGTGGTCCCCTTGGCGGTCGTTGCGAGTGCGCGCGGAGTCATCGGGCACCTGCCTTGACGCGACCCCAGGTGGTGCGGTGCGTCGTGACGGGCTCGTCCAGGAACGTCTGCCCGTCGATCTGGTGCGCGTAGCCGGCAGGGATGTTGAGGGCGTTGCCGCTGGAGCCCGCGAAGGTCCAGCCGGCCCGCTGGTTGAGCGGGAAGTTCGCCAGCTGCGAGCCGCCGGTCACGTTGAAGACGGCCTCGAAGCTGCCGGTGCCGTTGGCGGTGTCCACCACGAACTGGAACGAGGTGAGCGAACCGACGAGCACCTGCGTGCCGTCCGTGAAGGACGAGGGCGCCTGCGCGTTCGGCGGGCTCACGCCGTAGTCCGCCGCGGTGCCGAGCGAGCGCGAGTCCTCGTAGATCTCGATCGTGCCGGGCGTGTAGTTGATGATCAGGAACGGGCCGACCGGAACGATGCCGGTCGGAGTCATGCCCGACATCACGTAGGTGTACTCGTTCGCCACCACGTTGGTGACGAGCGGGCCGAACAGGTTGGGCACGGTGCCGAGGCCGACGTAGCCGCTGCCGAGTTCGCCGAACGTTCCGGGATTCGGGTTGGGCGACTCGTAGTCGAAGCCGACGTAGTCGAAGAGAAGGGACTGCGCTCGTGCGGCGGGTGCCACCGCGACGGCGCAGGCGAGCAGGAACAACGTGGTCACAATTTTCCGCATGCGGTACCTCATGGTCTGGCCGGGGGCAGGAATGCCGCCTGCCCCGGATGTCGGGAGTCCAGCTGGCGCATGCCGGAAGAATTGTCCGGCAGTGCCGACCCAATCGGGCGAGCGGAATCTCCGGTTCGCCCATCGCCGGCGCAGGGGGATGCGCGGCCAGGTGCCGGGCGCCTACTCGATCCCGGCGCCAACAGTCTATGCGCCAAAAGGACCAGTGCCAAGGCTCTTCGTGTCCAAACACCGGTAGGGGAACGACTTTGTTCGCAACGGCATGGTCCGGGGGAGGGTGCCGGCCGCCGGGTCAGCCCAGGACACGGGAAATCACCTCGAACCGGTGGCGGAAGATCCGCTCGAGCATGGGGCGCACGAACAGCGGGTGCGCGGGGTGCGACAGCGGCGCCAGTGGCAGCATGTACTCCACCCGGTCGCCCACCAGCGTGCCGCCCTCGGCGCGTTCGAACGTGTGCAGGTGCACCCAGCGCGCGTACGGGCCGCGCAGTTGCGTGTCCACGAACGAACGCCCCGGCTCCCAGCGGTCGATGCGCGTCAGCCAGCCCATCGGTACGCCCATCAGGCGCAGGCGGTACTCGATGAGCGTGCCCTCGTGCATGTCGATGGGCAGTGGCGTGCGGATGTCGAAGCCGAGGAACGGTGGGGTAATGTGCTCGAGGTTGGCGGCGTCGGCGAAGAAGGCGAACGTCTCGTCGAGCCCGCTCTTCACGAGCTGGCGGCTTTCGAGAACGAAGCCGCGCCCGAGCGGCGAAATGCGGGGCGCGGGCGCGGTCGTGGAAACGGGAGAGAGCGTGAGCGTGCTGGACATGCGGGGGACCTCCGGGTTCGCGGCGTTGGATGCGCGAGGGCGCGAGGCGATACGGGGCATGATGGGCGGGCGGGAGTGAGCGTCGGGCCCGGGGCCGCGACGCTGTTGTTTCGCGTCCTGCTCGCCGCTTGCGCGTTGCCGCTGGTGGGGCTGTTCGCCCCGCTGCCCAAGGGGCTGCTCGCGTTCGTCGCGCCGGGCGCGCTCGTGCTGGGCATGGCGCTCGCCCTGACCGTGGGATGCCCCGACGCCGCGTTCGCGCGCCGCACGAGCAAGTGGCTGCTGCAGGGCGCGGTCGTGCTGCTCGGTTTCGGGCTCGACCTGCGCCAGGTGCTGGCGGCCGGCGCACAGGGCATGCTGTTCGCGGTCGTCTCGATCGTCGCGGTGTTCGCGCTGGGCGAGTGGCTGCGGCGCCGGCTGGGAATTCGCCCGCTGACCAGCCTGCTGGTTTCCTCCGGCACCGCCATCTGCGGTGGCAGCGCCATCGCCGCCATGGCGAGCGTGACGGACGCGCCGCAGGAGGATGTCTCGGTCGCGGTGGGCACGGTGTTCCTGCTCAACGCCGCCGCGCTGGTCGTGTTTCCGCCGCTCGGGCACGCGCTGGGGCTGACGCCCGGACAGTTCGGGGTCTGGGCGGGCATCGCCATCCACGACGTGTCGTCGGTGGTGGGCGCGGCCACGGCGTTCGGGGGCGACTCGCTCACCACCGCGACGGCGGTCAAGCTCTCGCGCGTGCTCTACCTGACGCCCGTCGTTTTGATGGTGGCGGCCGCTGGCCGCCGGCGCGCGGGCGGCACGGGCGGTGCGGGCAACCGCGCGCCGCTGCCGTGGTTCATTGCGCTCTTCCTGCTGGCGTCACTCGTCCGCAGCCTGGTGCCCGCTCTGGCCCCGCATGCCGGAGAGGTCAAGCTGGTGGCGGTGTCGGGGTTCGCCGCCGCGCTCTACCTGATCGGTTCGGGCATCTCGCGCGCGACGCTCGCCGCGGTGGGCGCGCGCCCGCTGCTGCAGGGCGTGCTGCTGTGGCTCTTCATGTCGGCCGCCGCGCTGGCGGCGGCGCGCGCGACCGGTTGAGTTCGCGCTTGCAGCGGGCGGGCCGGAACGACAGGATGCGCGCATGGAACGCATGGACCTCGCCCAGTTGATCGCTCTCGCCGCCGCCCTCGGCTTTGCCAGCGGGCTGCGCCTGTACGCCGTGCTGCTCGCCGTGGGACTCGTGGGGCACTTTCACCTGGCGGCGCTGCCGTCCGGGCTCGAGGTGCTCTCGAACCCGCTCGTGATCGGGGCCGCCGCCTTCCTGGTGCTGGTCGAACTGCTCGCCGACAAGATCCCCATGGTGGATTCGCTGTGGGACACGGTGCACACGTTCATCCGCATTCCCGCCGGCGCCGCGCTGGCGGCCTCGGTGATCGGCGGCGACCAGGCGGCCTGGACCGTCGTGGCGGCTCTGCTCGGCGGCTCGCTGGCGGCGACCAGTCACTTCGCCAAGGCGGGCACGCGAGCGGTGGCCAACACGTCGCCGGAGCCCTTCTCCAACGTGATCCTGTCCACGCTCGAGGACTTCGGGGTCGGCGCCCTGCTGTGGCTCGCGTTCACCCATCCGCTGATCGCGGCGGTCGTGGTGCTGGTGCTGGTCGTGGTGGCGGTGTGGATGGTGCGCACGCTCGTCGGCTTGGTCTCGCGGGGATTCCGCAGCCTGTTCGGCGAGCGGCGGCAGGCGGTGGGCTGATCGCGCTTCGCCGGGTTAGAGTGCCGGCATGGCCCAGCCGCTCCAGAACACGCGCTTCCTGCTGTCCGCCTCCGACGCCCGCCAGCTCGAGCCCTGCCACGCCGAAGTGGCGTTCGTCGGGCGATCCAACGTGGGCAAGAGCACGCTGCTCAACGCGCTCACTCACCACCGGCAGCTCGCGCGCGTCTCGCGCACTCCCGGCCGGACGCGGCTGATCAACGTGTTCGCGGTGGGGGATGCCGATCGCTGGATCGTGGACCTGCCCGGCTACGGCTACGCGAAGGGCTCCAAGACCGAGAACGCCACGTGGCAGGCCATGATCGAGGGCTATCTCACCTCGCGCGACTCGCTGCGCATGGTGTTCGTGCTCATGGACGCCGAGATCGGCCCCACGCCACTCGACCACCAGATGATGGAGTGGCTCGCATCGGCCAGCATCCCGGCGCTGGTGGTGGGCAACAAGGTGGACAAGGTGGGAGCCAGCCGGCGCGAGGCGCAGCGCCGCCGGGTGGCCGCCGCCCTCGGGCGCGAGCCCCAGTCCATTGCCTGGGTAAGCGCCGACAAGGGCACGGGCATTCCGGAAATGCGCACGGTCGTCGCCAACGTGCTCGCCCAGGACTGACGCCGGCGAGCGGCCGGGCACGCGTCCGTGCGCTCGTCGGATTTCGCGCCCGACGGCCGAAAAGCGCGTGCTAGCATGCCGCGCCCCGCGCCCGCCGCGAGAGAGAACCGCTTCTGGATCCGCTGCCTCTTCCATCCCGAGGATGCCCGCTCGATGCGCCTGCTCCCGCTCCTCACGGCCCGCGTGGCCGTGGCCGCGCTTCTGCTCGTCGCTCTCTCTTCCGCCTCGTTCGCCGATCCGCGCCCCCGTGACGTGCTGGACGCCGCCCGCATCCGGCTCGCCCTCCAGAAACTGCAGGTCACCGGGACCGCGCTGTTCGTGGCCGCGCATCCCGACGACGAGAACACCGCGGTGCTGGCGTGGCTGTCGAGCGGCCGCAAGGTGCGCACCGGCTACCTGTCCATCACGCGCGGCGACGGCGGGCAGAACCTGATCGGCACCGAGATCGGCGAACAGCTGGGGCTCATCCGCACGCACGAACTGCTGAGCGCGCGCCGCGTGGACGGCGCCGAGCAGTTCTTCACGCGCGCGATCGACTTCGGCTACTCCAAGAACCCCGAGGAGACGTTCGCGATCTGGGGCAAGGAGCGCACGCTGGCCGACGTCGTGTACGTCATCCGGCGCTTCCGTCCCGACCTCATCATCACGCGCTTTCCCACCGACGGCGGCGGCGGGCACGGCCACCACACGGCATCGGCGATCCTCGCCGAGGAGGCGTTCGCCGCGGCCGCGGACCCCGCGCGGTTTCCGGAGCAGCTGGCGTTCGTGAAGCCCTGGCAGGCGAAGCGTGTCGTCTGGAACGCGTTCCGGTTCGGCAACGCCGCTCCGGACACCACGCCCGGGCGCGTGCGCGTGGACGTGGGCGCGTACCAGCCGCTGCTCGGACGTTCGTACAGCGAGATCGCGGGCGAGAGCCGCAGCATGCACAAGAGCCAGGGCTTCGGCTCGGCCGAGCGGCGCGGCGAGTTCGTGAACACGTTCGAGCACCGGCTGGGCGCGCGCGCGACCACCGACCTGCTCGAGGGCATCGAGCTGTCGTGGGCGCGATTCCCGAACGGCGCCAAGGTGGGCGCGCTGCTGCGCGAGGCCGAGGGCAAGCTGGACCCGATGAAGCCCGAGGGCATCCTGCCGCTGCTGCTGCAGGCGCGATCGGCCATGGCGGCGGCCGGTGACGATCCGATCGTGGCGGCCAAGCGCGCCGAGCTGTCCGAGGTGATCCGTTCGTGCGCGGGGCTGTGGATCGAAGCCACTGCCGCGCGCCCCACCACGATTCCCGGCGGCCGCGTTCGCGTGGTGACGTCGGTGCTCAACCGCAGCAGCGCCGCGTTCACGCTGGAGCGCGTCGAAGTGCTCGGCGGACCGGCGGGCTCGCGTCCGGCCCGCGCGCTCACGCGGAACATTCCCTCCAACGACACGCTGCAGGTGCCGGTCCCCGCGGACGCCGCGGTGACGCAGCCCTACTGGCTGGCCACCGCCGCGGGCAAGGGGTCGTTCGAGGTGGGCGAGCCGCGCGTGATCGGCGATCCCGAGAGCGGGCCCGCGCTCGTGGCGCGCGTGACGCTGGCCGCCGGAGCGGAGCAGATCACGCTCGACGTTCCGGTCGTGTACCGCTGGGTGGATCCGGTCATGGGCGAGCGCTATCGCGCGCTCGAGGTGGCGCCCCCGGTGACGGCGCGCTTCGAGCAGGGCGTCTACCTGTTCGCCGACACCGCGCCGCGCGACGTGCGCGTGGTGGTCGAGGCCACGCTCGACGCCGTCAGCGGCGCCGTGCGGCTGGCGCTGCCCGCGGGCTGGAAGTGCGAGCCCGCCACGCAGCCGGTCATGCTGGGCGCGGGCGGCGCCGACACCACGCTGAGCTTCCGCGTCGTGCCGCAGGCGGGCGCTTCCGCCAGTTCGAGCATGCACTGCGAGGTCGAGGTGGGCGGCAAGGTGTACGACCGCCGGCTGGTGCGAATCGACCACGAGCACATTCCGCTGCAGACCCTCCTGCCGCCCGCCGAGGCGCGGCTGGTGCGCGCCGACGTGAAGCGCACAGGCACGCAGGTGGGCTACGTGATGGGCTCCGGTGACGCCGTGCCCGCCGCGCTCACCCAGATGGGATTCGCGGTGACGCTGCTCACCGACGCGGACGTGGAGGAGGGCGGCGACCTGTCGCGCTTCGATGCGGTCGTGGTCGGCGTGCGCGCCTACAACACCCGCCCGCGCCTGCTCGCGCACCAGGACCGGCTGCTCGCGTACGCCGCCAATGGCGGGCGGCTGGTGGTGCAGTACCAGACCGCGGACAACTCGTTCGACAACAAGCTGGGGCCGCTGCCGTTCAAGATCTCGCGCGAGCGCGTGACGGTGGAGGAGGCGGAGATGCGCCTGCTCAAGCCGGAGCACCCGCTGCTCACCACGCCCAACCGGATCGGCGCCGCCGACTTCGAGGGCTGGGTGCAGGAGCGCGGGCTCTACTTTGCGAGCCCCTTCGACGCCAAGTACGAGACCGTACTGAGCGCCAACGATCCGGGCGAGCCCGCGCGCGACGGCAGCGTGCTCTTCGCGCGCGTCGGCAAGGGCACGTTCATCTACACGGGGCTGTCGTTCTTCCGCGAACTGCCCGCGGGCGTGCCCGGCGCGTACCGGTTGTTCGCGAACCTCGTGAGCCCGGAACGCAAGTGAGCGACGCCCGCATCGAGGCACGGCCGTGAGCGCGCTCGACTGGACGGTGCTGCTGGGCGCGCTCGCGTTCTTCGTGCTGTACGGCGTGTGGCGCGGTCGCGGGCAGAGCGACCTGAAGGGTTACCTGCTCGCCGGGCGCAGCATGCCGTGGTACGCGGTGGCGCTGAGCGTCATGGCCACGCAGGCCAGCGCGATCACGTTCCTGTCCACGCCGGGGCAGGGATTCGCCGACGGGCTGCGGTTCGTGCAGTTCTACTTCGGGCTGCCGTTCGCGATGATCGTGCTGTGCGTGACCGTGGTGCCCATCTTTCACCGGCTCGGCGTGTACACGGCGTACGAGTACCTGGAGACGCGCTTCGACGGCAAGACGCGCAGCCTCGCGGCGGCGCTGTTCCTGATCCAGCGCGGGCTGGCCGCGGGACTCACCATCTACGCGCCGTCACTGGTGCTCTCGGTGGTGCTCGGCTGGGACGTGCGCGTGGTGTGCGGGTTCATCGGCGCGCTCGTGGTGCTGTACACCGCCGTGGGCGGCAGCCGCGCCGTGAGCCACACGCACGTGCTGCAGTTCAGCATCATCATGGGCACCATGGCGGTCGCGTTCGTGATGGTGGCCCGCTCGCTGCCCGAGGGGCTGGGGCTGGGCAACGCCATGGCCGTGGCGGGAGAGCTGGGCAAGCTGAACGCGATCGAGACCAAGTTCGACCCGAACGACCGCTACAACCTGTGGTCGGGGCTCATCGGCGGCTTCTTCCTGCAGCTCGCCTACTTCGGCACCGACCAGTCGCAGGTGGGGCGCTACCTGACCGGGCAGTCGGTGCGCGAGAGCCGGCTCGGGCTGCTGGCCAACGGCGTGCTCAAGATACCCATGCAGTTCGCCATCCTGCTGCTCGGCGTGACGCTGTTCGTGTTCTACCTGTTCACTCCGCCGCCGGCGTTCTTCAATCCGGTCGAGCGCGCGCGGCTCGAGAAGGGCGCGCACGCCCAGGAGTATCGCGCGCTCGAAGCGCGGCACGCGCAGGACTGGGAGGCGCGGCGCGACGGGGCCGAGCGGCTCGTGGGCGCGATGCGATCGGGAGACGGCGCCGCCCGCGCGAGCGCCGCCGCCGACGTGCGCGCCGCGCAGGCACGCATGGGCGAGACGCGAACGCAGGTCGTGGACGTGCTCAAGCGCGAGAAGCCGAACGCGTCGGCCAACGACACCAACTACGTGTTCCTCGCCTTCGTGCTGGCCCACCTGCCGGCCGGGCTCATCGGGCTGGTGTTCGCCGCCGTGTTCGCCGCTTCGATGAACTCCACATCGGCCGAACTGAGCGCGCTCACCTCGACCACCGTGGTGGACGTGGTGCGCCGTCTGCCCGGCCACGATTCGAGCGCGAAGAACGAGAAGCACGACGTGTGGTTGTCGCGGCTGGTGACCGTGTTCTGGGCGGTGTTCGCCGTGCTCTTTGCGCAGTGGGCGAGCGGGCTGGGCACGCTCGTCGAGGCGGTCAACATTCTCGGGTCGCTCTTCTACGGCACCATCCTGGGCATCTTCCTTTGCGCGTTCTACCTGAAGCGCGTGGGCGGGCACGCGGTGTTCGCGGGCGCGCTCGTGGCCGAGGCCGCCGTCGTGGCCTGCTTCCAGCTCACCGAGATCTCGTTCCTCTGGTACAACCTGATCGGCTGCGCGCTGGTGATGATCGTGGCGCTGGCGCTGTCGCCGCTGTGGCCGCGGCGGGATCGCGCGAACGCCTGAGCCACCGCACGCAAACGCGAAGGCCCGCGGGGAGCAGCTTCCCGCGGGCCTTCGCGCATTCTCAGGTGGAGCGGGTTACTTGGCCGCCTTCCACTCCGCGACCAGCTTTTCGATCGCCGAGGTGTCCGGCTTGTCCGCGCTGGCCTTGCCCGCCGCGACGGCCGCTTCGCCCGCCACGATGGCTTCCTTCTTCTTGCCTTCCTTGGCCAGGAAGCGCGCCTGCAGCCCGAGCGTGGAGTAGTTCTTCTGAATGGCCAGCGCCTGCTCCATCCAGCCACGCGCATCGGCCATGGCCTGGTCGTTGTCCAGGCACCAGCGGGCCGCCTGCACGCGCGTGCGGAAGTCGTCGGCCTTGGCGCCGGCGACGGCCGTGCGGCAGTTGGCGAGCACGGCGGCGTTCACGTCCACCGAAATGGGCACCGCGATGCGCATCTTGTCCCAGTGCATGGCGAGGTGCGCCGAGTTGGGGCTGGTGGTGGAGTTGCTGGGGGTGAAGTTGTCGAACGAGTACGACAGCCACTCCTGGTGCAGCGTGCCTTCGGGCTTCACCTTGACGCGGAGCACGTCCTTCTCCGGCTTGTGGGCGTAGGCGCCCCACAGTTCCTTTTCGCTGTTGAGCACCACCGTCCACTCTTCCTTGCCGGGAATCATGAACAGGCTGTACGTGCCGGCGGCAAGCTTCTGCCCGCCGAACGTGATCTCGCCCGTGGTGGTGAAGGTGGTGGCCTCGTTGGCGCCCGCGCGCCACGGCTTGTCGTAGGCCTCGAGACCGCCCCAGATGGTGCGGCCCTTCACGCCGGGACGGCTGTACGTGACCGTGAGGTC
>JADLGX010000027.1 GCA_020849095.1 Candidatus Eiseniibacteriota bacterium | reverse complement strand
GGCATCCGCGGCCTGCGGGAACGCAGGCGACAGGTCGCGCACGCCCGCCCACTGGGGCGCGTGCTCGGGTGGCGAGCAGGAACCCAGGGTCACGGCCAGCAGCGCGGTCACCACCCGGCGGAGTCGCATGCGCGCATGTTCCCCGGCGGGCGCGGCGCCCGCAAGCGTCCTCACGACCCGAGCCGCACGACGCGCACCTGCCGCGATTGCGCGCCCGAGTTCCAGCGCACGAAGTACAGCCCCGCGGGCGCCGGCGTGCCGTCGTGGCGGAGCCCGTCCCAGCGCGCCTCGCCCGCCACGCCGTCGAACGCGCGCACCACGCGTCCGCTCACGTCGTGAATGCTGATCCGCCCCGGCGCCGGCAGGCCCAGCCTGAGCGCGCCGCGGAACGGGCTGGGTCCGGCGCGCAGCGCGAGCGCGCCGCCGGGCGTGCCCGGCCCGCCGTCCGTCACGCGCGGCGCGCCGCGCGCGACATGCCCGATCACGGTGAACCCGAAGCGCACGTACTCGGGCGGCAGCGGCACCCAGGCGTCGGTGCACACCGCGCAGCTGTCGTCGTCCGCGCGGTACAGCCAGCCGCGCAGCGTGAATGTGCGGCCGGAGCGCGCCACCACCTCGGCGCCGGGTGTGTAGTAGGGCAGCACGTAGTCGCCGCGCACGGCGAAGGTGCCGCCGACGCGCGGCCACACGCGCACGCTGTCGGCGAACGAGTCGGGCAGCGTCACGGTGGCGTAGGTGGCCCAGCGCGACACGGCGAGCAGGCCGCGAAAGCGGTCGAGCGTGCCCGGGCCGCCCTCGCCGATCTGCAGCGAACCCGCGCCCATGGCCACCACGGAGTCGGCGCGCACCTCGTCGTGCCAGATTCCGTACTCGGGCCCCACCGACGCGAGCGCGCGCCCGATGTTGAGCCGGCCGTACGCGGTGCGCTCGTCGAAGCCGGGCAGGTACACGTCGTCCGCGCTCTCGCGCAGCACGTGCTGGAAGTCGTTCTCGATCAGCTCGGGGCGCGCCGCGGCCAGCAGTCCCACGGCGCCCGTCACGATGGGAGCGGCGAACGACGTGCCCGAGGCGGCCACGAGCCCGTCGTACGTGGCGCCCGCGGAGCTGGGATAGGTCATGAACGTGGTCCAGATGTTGACGCCCGGAGCGATCAGGTCGAGCCCGGGCCCGTACGACGAGAAGCCCGCGCGATCGTCGAACTGCGTGCTGGCGCCCACCTGGATGCACAGCCCGTCGGCGGCGTAGGCGGCCGGATAGATGGGCAGGCGCGGGTTGTCGCGTCCGCCTTCGTTGCCCGCGGCGGCCACGACCACGCAGCCGTTGAGCAGCGCGTAGGTGAGCGCGAGCCGTTCGAGCCGGCTCGGCGAGGCGCCCGCGAACGACAGGTTCATGGCGCGCGCTCCCACGTCGGCGGCGTAGATCGCGGCGCGCGCCATTTCGAACGAGCTGGACTCGCCCGAGTGCCCGGGCGCGATCTTGATGGGCACCACGCGGCAGCCCGCGTTGAGCGCGCCGTCGCCGCCGCACACGCCGGCCACTCCGCCGCTGGCGAAGTGCGCGCCGTCGTTGGTGCGCGCGGCGGTCACGCCGGCGACCGGTGTGCCGTGCCCGTTGGAGTCGGCCCACGCCTGTTCGCCTTCGATGGTGACGGCGACGCCGTCCACGATGCGCGGCGAGCCGTCGGGCATGAGCCCGGCCAGCTCGGGCTGCGCGGGGTCGAGCCCGGTGTCGGCGATGGCGAGCTTGATGGAGTTGGAGCCGGTGGTGATGCGCCACGCCTCGACCACGTGGGCGTCGGCGCGCGGGATGCCGCCGTAGAAGCCGCCGCCGATGCTGCCCACGTTCCAGAGCCCCCACTGGCGCGTGTCGCGCAGGAGCGGGTCGTTGGGGAGCGAGTCTTTCCACATGATGTGCGACGGGACGGCGCCTCCGGCGCCTCTGCGTGCGTGGGCGCCTTCGGCGCTTGCGGGATTGCGGCGAATGCCTGCGCCGGTCGCGCCCGGTGCGGTGGCGCCGTGCATCTCGGTCATCTGCCGCGACCGGGGCTGCAGCGGTTCGACCCAGTCCACGTTCTCGTCGGCGCCGAGCGCGATGCGCGCGTTCTCGGCCAGCGCGCCGTCGGGCGCTTCGAGCAGCACCACGCGTTCGGGCGCGAACGCGCCCAGCGCGGCGTGCGCGGCCGGCGGCCGGGCGCTCGCGGGCCGCGCCGGCATGTCCTGCAGCAGCGTGGCGCGCACGGTGAGCCCGAGCGATGCCAGCCGCGGCGCGAGGCGCGCGGTGGCCGAAGCGTCGCGCATTCCGGCGCCGGCCGGCGCGGCGGCGAGCTGCGCCACCAGGTAGCGGGCGCAGTCGCGCTCCGCGGCGCGGGCGGGCGAGCCGGTGAGCAGCACGAGGGCGAGCAGAAGCGTTGCGCGCATGAGTCGAGTTCCGCGGGAGCGAATGAGCGAGGGCTGCGTGTCGTGCTCGCACGCTAGCCCGTGGCGCGGGGCGGGCGCCAGAGTCATGGCGTGGACGTTTCGTCCACGACGGCGCCGCTCAGCGATTGGGCAGCGAGTCGAACTGGGTGCGCGGCGCGTTGGACAGCCGCACCTCGTCCACCAGGCCGTCCAGCTGGTAGTACAGCTTGGCCAGCGCGATGGAATCCAGGCGCAGGTCGCCGCCGAAGTCGGTCAGCCGGTGCGGGTCGAGCGTGCTGCCGATGGTGAGCGGGGCCTCGCTCGAGCGGATGCCGAGCGTGGTGGCGAACTGGCCGTCGAGCCTTCCGTCCACCCACAGCCGCACGACCTCGCCGTCCACGCTGGCCGCCACGTGCACCCAGCGCTGCAGCGGCAGCTCGCCCGCCGACACGTAGCCCTGGGTTCCCGCCGCCTCTTCGGAGCGAAAGCCGAACACGAGCCGCATAGGCGCCGAAGGCGACGCCAAGCCGTCGAACCAGCCCGGGCTGTTCGAGGGCACGGCGGGATAGCTCCGGTCGAGTCCGCCCACACCCAGCACCCAGCTCCGCTCGGTGGGCAGCGGCGACCAGCGCGCCGCGATGGTCTGCAGCTCGTAGTTCGAGACGGCGTTCACGTACACCCAGGCCTCGATCGTGAAGCGCCGGCTCGTGTTCATCACCGGGTTGTACGGCACCACCACGAACGACTGCAGCACGTCCTGGAAGAGCCGCGCGTTCTTGTGGCGCCCGAAGTCGGGCCGGGTGTCGGGCGCCGCGGTGGCGTGGAGCCGGAACGGCCCCGAGTCGGCGGCGCGCAGCCCGATCGTCTCGTCGAACCTCCACAGCGCCAGCGTCACCGAGTCCGCCGCGGGCGCGGTCGCGGGCCGGCGCTGCTCGCGCGCGGGCTTGGGCTTCTTCGCGGCGGCAGCCGCGGCCGGCCCGAGAGCCGACAGGCTGACCAGCAGCGTCAGCACGAGCAGTCCCAGCGGCGATCGGCGCATCACGGTCGCACCCCCATTTCTTCCAGACGCTGCTCGACCATGGCGAGCGACGGCTCGTCCCGCGTTTCGATGAACACTTCCCGCATGCGGCGCAGAGTACGTTCGTCGCCGGGAATGCTCGCGACCGGCGCCCACCAGCGCGCCGCCTCGGCCGTGTTCCCGTCGAGCGCGGCGATCCAGCCGCGCGCCACGGCCACGCGCGGGTCCGCGCCCAGCGCGCTCTCGGCGCGGCCCAGGGCGGTTCTCGCGGCGGCGAGGCTGCCGAGCCGGGTCAGGTTGTCGGCGGCGAGCAGTTCCAGTTCGGGATCCCCGGGGGCCCACGCGAGCGCCTCGTCGATCAGCGCCTGGGCTTCGGTCCAGCGTTCCAGCGTTCGCTCGTGCATGGCGACATACACCCGGGAGCGCCAGTCGGTTCGATTGATGAGCACGTTGGCGCGCGCCCGGTGCAGCGCCTCGAGCCCGGGGTCGCCCGCCCATTCGGGCTTGGTCCCGAACCCGGGCAGGATCTCGTACAGCACCGCGGGGTGCTTCGCCGACGCGGCGCGCACGCGCAGCCCGGGCACGTTCGAGGTGGTGTCGAGCAGGTAGGCCACGGCGGGGCGCATCTCGGCCTCGGGCCACGAAAAGTAGAGCCAGCGCACGTTCTGCGCGCGCGCCGCCGCCGCCACCTGCGACAGCGAGTCGGTGAACGGGAACGGCACGGCCTCGAGCCCGGCGTGCCACGCGAAGTGGGGCTTGCGCGCCATGACCTTGTCGCCCGCCGCGGCCAGCGTGCCCGCCGCGCGCGCCATGGGAATCACCTCGACGGGCAGGAGCGCGAACGTGCGCTGCTGCAGCGCCACCGAGGTGCGCGTCGCCAGCGCCAGCGGCAGCGCGATCAGCAGCGGCTTGAGCCACACGCGCCGTCCCGCGCCGGCATCCAGCGACAGCGCGAGCAGCGGCGAGGTGAACGCCGCGCCCGCCAGCATGGCCCACACCGGCAGCAGCGGCAGCGAGTAGCGCTCGGAGTGGAACGCCGGCACGAGGAGCAGGAACAGCAGCAGCGCCGCGGCCAGTACGGGGCGCATGGCGCGCAGCGAGCCGTCGCGCCACGCGAACACCACTCCGGCCAGCGCGGCCAGCGCGAGCGGCGCGCCGGCCAGCTGGGCGGCGTCGAGCCGCAGGTGGTCCACCAGGTTGAAGAGCATGCGCGCGAACACCGCGCCAGGGTCGCGCGCCACCACCGACCAGGGCGTGGGGAACTGCGGCTGCATCTCGCGCTGGTAGGTGTCCCAGGCGATGCCGCGCGCGCGCGCGAACACTTCGTAGGCCACGTTGTGATGGAGCTGGAAGGCGAGCTTGGCCCCGCTCGCGAGCGACACGCCCATCCACGGCAGCACGAGCGCCGCGAAGGCGCCGGCAAAGGCCAGCGCGTGCCGGGCGCGTTCCGTTCGCGCGGCGCCGGTCCAGCCGGCGAAGATGGCGAGCAGCCCCGCGGGCAGCAGCGCGGCCGAGTTGTACCGCGTCAGGAACGCCAGCGCGGCGAGCGCGCCGGCGGCGGCCATGCGGCGGGCGCTCGCGGGCCCGCGCAGCAGCAGCAGCAGCGCGAGCGCCTGCAGCGCCATGGCGAGCGCGTCGGTGGTCACCGAATAGCCGTAGCGCAGGAACTGGCCGTTGACCGCCAGCAGCGCGGTGGCCGCGAGCGCCAGCGCCGGGTTCACCCGCGCGCTCCAGAGCCGGTGCCACGCCCACAGCGTGGCCAGCATGGAGACGAGCGAGATCGCGCTCGCGGCAGCGAACAGGTGGGGCGAGGCGAAACCCACCAGCGCCAGGGCGAACTCGTAGACCGGGCCGATGACGGCGTAGCGCGAGGGGTCGAGATGGCCCTGCTGGAGTCCCCGGGCGCCGAGCGCGTAGGCGCCGTAGAAGTCGGTCTCGGTGAACACGTCCCCGACCGGGTGGAGCCGGACCTGGATGAACAGCACCACGGCCGCATACGCCACCATGACTCCCCACGCGGCGAGGGCGAACCACGAGGCCGAGGGGGTGGAGCCGCCGTGGACCCGGAGTGGAGAGGCGGATCGGGCCTTCGCGGCAGCGGCCGGGCGGACGCGATCCGGGGTCCGGCGCGGAGCCGGGCTCAAGCGCGCGCTCCTCGGAGCGCGCAGGCGGTGGGCATGCGCGAGGCGGACATGGGCGGCGATAGTACCCAAACGGACACGGCGGTGAGGAATGAGTTCCTCACCGCCGTCCCAACGCGGGGGTCAGCTGGGCAGAAGACGTCCGTTCGCGGCGCGCCCGTGGGGACAAGCGCGCCGACGCTGGTTACTTCTCGCGACGCTTGCGGGCCGCCGCGCCGAGGGCGATGAGGCCCATCGAGGCGAGCGCCATGGTGCCGGGCTCGGGGACCGGGCGAACCAGGTGATCCGGGGCAGGCATCGGCTGGATGTCCGGGCCGACGCGCGTATCGACCTGATTGTCGTCAGTGGCGCCCAGAGGGCCGCCCGGATTGTCGGTCTCTTCCGCCATGGCCACAGAAGCCAGGGCGAGCATCATCGTGAGGACCAGAAGCAGTTTCTTCATTTCGCGTTTCCTCCTCGAGGGGACAGGAGCAAGGGGAGTAGGTTCACCGTGATACTGTGCAAGCCGTGGGCCACGATGCGGCCGGCGCCTTCAACCTGTTCCGGGGCAACCCGCAATGAGATTCTCGCCCCCGCATCCGGACCCCGAGCGCTCCCCTCGAAGCGTGAAAAGTGTCGTGAGAGCCGACAGTGGCCGGCCGATCCGGACCCCTTGCGGAGAACTACCCGTTCGCCATGACCCCTCAGCCCGCTTCATTCGCCGGACTCTGCGAACACTGCCGGTACGCGCGTGTCGTTCCCACCCCGCGCGCCGCGTTCCTGCTCTGCGAGCGGTCCAAGTCCGACTCCGCCTTCGAGCGCTACCCGCGGTTGCCGGTGCGATCCTGTCCCGGGTTCGAGCGTGGCGGGAAGGAAGAAGCCCCGGCCGGGGAGTCTCCCGACCGGGGCGATGAGAGCGATTAGTGGGTGACGGATTTCCTTACGGCAGAAGGACCAGTCTCGACACCCGGTGGAGACCGCCCGCCTGGAACCGGACAAAGTAGAGCCCGGCAGCCGC
>JADLGX010000026.1 GCA_020849095.1 Candidatus Eiseniibacteriota bacterium | reverse complement strand
TTTGGCATCGTGGCTAATTTGTAAGCGCCGAGGAACGGGGCCCAAATGGGCTTCGCGCCTTGTTCTGAACCTGTAACGGCAACAGGCCCCCGAGCGTTTCCTCGGGGGCCTTACAACGGTGTCAGCAAAGTGTTAAGAGATCTGGTTTCATGTTTAACGGGCCTTCGACAGTTCAGGCCGGCTGATCCGGTCATGAGGCACGCCGCTTGACCTTCTTGAGCTTCGAGGCGGGCTCGATCCACGCCTCGCTCCACACGACCGGCGGAAGCTTGATTCCGAGCGCTTCGAGGGCCTGCTCGTACTCGGAATCGACCTCACCGCGCTGCCAGTAGCGCTTCGAGCCCTGCTCGACCTCGTGGGCGTGGACGTTCGCGGCCATCGCGCGCAGCTTCTCGATCGTCAGGCCGGTCTTCTGCTCCAGGTAGAGCGCGCAGTTCGCGGCCAGGATCGTGAGCATCACGTGAGCCCGAATCCGCCGATCGACCCGGTGATAGCAGGGCCGCAGCCGCAGGGGGTGCTTCAAGGTCTTGTTCATGGCCTCGACGTCCTGCAACTCGGTGTACGCCCGCATGATCGCGGGGCCGTCGAGGTCGAGCTGGGTCGTCCGGTAGCAGCGCACGCCGGCGATCCGCCGTTCCCAGGCGATGGCGGCCTGGTCGAAGACGTAGGCGCCTATGACCTTGTCCGACGGCTTGATGTACTTCTTGTGGCTGACGTGGCTCGCCACGGCGCATACGGCCTTGGCGTGGGCCTGGTTCGCCTTCGGCTTGCGGGAGAGGGACTCGGCCACCTCGTCCAGGTGCCGCTCGATGGTTTCGAGCTGGCGTTCGCGCTCGCGCTCGTTGCGCGTGAAGACCCAGCGCTCGGCCTTGCCCGAGGGCGACTCCGCGGCGGGCACGTCCACGACCTTGTAGCTCATGTACTCGCGCTCGGGGTCCTTGCGGAAGCTGCCGCTGAGCGCCTTGAAGAGCGCCTGGGCCTTCGCGCTCTTGCGCAGCGGCTCCGCGGTCAGCCGTGTCCAGTTGGCGTCGTCGATGAGCTTGATCTGGTCGGGCCCCACCATCCCGGCGTCGGACACCCAGACCAGCGTGCGGTCGTCGTCAGGCTTGGCGAGCATCCCGACGAGTTCCTTGGTGATCGTGGAGTCGCTCTTGTTGCCGGCGAAGACGCGGTGCTGGAGCACGAAGCCACCCGGCGCGCACACGAGGGCGACCTTCACCTGCGGGCACTCCGGGTGGCCGTCCTTGTTGTGGCCACGCATGCGGAACTCCGTCTCGTTCCACTGCTCGGGCCGCGGTCGGCGCGGCGCGCGCAGCGTGCCGTCGGTCTCGAAGTCGTCCCACTTCTCGTTGAGCAGCTCGATCTCGCGGTCGGTCATCTGCGCCTCGAAGTACAGGCTCGTTGTGTCGACAAGCAGCCGGCGCCGCGCCTCGTCGGTCAGCAGGGCGTCGAGATGCGAGGCCAGCAGCTCTTCGAGCTTCTCCCACTCGTCGTGCAGGATGTCGAGCGCACGGTACAGGTGCTGGACCTGCCAGCCCTTCGCCTCCGGCATGAAGGCGCGCTCGGCGATCCAGTCGTTGCAGGCGAGCTTGCTCTTGGGGTCGACCAGGCGATTGAGCACCATGGCGAAGACGACGCGCTCGAGCGGGAATTCGAGCCGAGAATGCTTCTTCTCGTAGGCCTTGAGCGCGTCCTCGATGCCGAGCATCCGCCACGGCACCGACGCCAAGAGCCGCATGCCGAGGTCCTTGGACGCCAGGATGCGGAACGCCGGGCTCGCCGCGCGCGTCTCGGCCGCCAGGGCCTCAATCTTCTGCGCCGGCGGGTTCTGGCCCAGGCGCTTGGCGGCATAGCGGTCGAACGCGCGGGCGAAGGAGGCGGCCATTTCGCCGCTGATCGCCTCTTCGGGCCCCAGGTTGACGAGCACGACCGGCTTGGTCCGGCTGCCCGTTTCCGTCTCCTCGCGGACGTTGTGAGCGATGGACAGGTACGTCTTGCCCTTGCCGCGCGCCTTTCCCGTGCCCTTCGAAGGGGCTTTCTTGGTGTCGCGACGAACGTAGACCATGGCGACCTCCGAACACCGCGCCGTTACGGGCCTGGGCCAATCTCGATCCACAAGACGACTACTGGCGCGAGACCTCCAGGATCCCACGCCTACTTACCCGCCGTCGATCCCCTCATGCCGCAATTGTCGAAGGCCCGTTCAAGTCAAGCGGATTAGATCCCGACCGTGATCGTGCCGGTGGGGTTGACCTTCCAGCCGCCGTCCGCCTGGAGAGTCATGCCAACCGGGCGGAAGATCTTGTTCTTGCCAGGCAGGACGCTCCAGTAGGTCTTGTCACCCACCTTGGCGCCAACCGGGTTCTGGGCCTCGGGGTTGGCGACCGGGACGTCATCAACGTAATCGCCGGTGGTGTCCTTGTTCACGCGGATCACGCGGTTCTTGAAGTCAGGCACCTTGTCGTAGGGAGAGACGGTGCCGACATAGTAGCTGCGGAAGGTGAAGGGGGCGAACTCGGGCTTGGCCAGCTCGTTGAGCCAGTAGAAGGCATCGCTGCCGTTGTAGATCGCCGGGTCTTGGACGACCA
>JADLGX010000025.1 GCA_020849095.1 Candidatus Eiseniibacteriota bacterium | reverse complement strand
TCCGGCAGGCTTTTCGAGAGCTGCGGTCCAAGACGTACAGGGAGCTCGTCGAGCACTTCAAGGGAAAGCGCTACGCCACACCGGAGATGCAGCTCCGCGGACCGATCATCCCCCTAAAGCCGATCGCGGCAGACGAGCGATATCTCATCTCCGAGCTCGCCTGCAAGGCGTATGAGCCGATCGAGGAGGGCGAAGATCCGCTGATCCTCGCGGAGCTCCTCAAGGCGTTCAAGTCGGCTGGCGCTGGCAAAGTCAGGCTCGGGGAGATTGCCAAGGCGGCCAGCAGCGCAAACCAAGAGAATCTCCAGGTGCAGCTCTGCCTTCCCCTGGGCGCATCGGAGTTCGAGGATGAAGAGGTTTCATCAGAGACCGAGATCAAGAAGCACGTGTCGGCGGTCCTCGAGAAGTTCCGGCGCGCACGCGAAGGCGCGGTCACCAACACCAAGACCTACCTCTCCATCTGCAACGAGCTCGACGTGTACGTCGCTACGAGCATGCGGACGCGCGACGACTTCCGACAGATGGCTCGTAACTGCGCGACCATCTTCGAGGACGACCGGCTCAAACCCCTGCACCTGCGGTATTTCGATCCAACGATGAGCGCCGCTCATTGCCACGAGGACAAGGGGCTGATCGAGTGCCTGATGGTCAACCGCGCGAAGTGCATCGTCTACTTCGCCCAGGAGAAGGAGAGCTGGGGCAAGGACGCCGAGGCGGCGATGGGCCTCAGCCTGGGGAAGCCCGTGGTCATCTACTGCCCGCCCACGGATGAGGGGAAGAAGAGGATGAAGCTCTTTCGCGACATCCACCCACTCAGCCGTCTGATAGACGTACGGACGGGTCTCGCGGTGGGAGCAATGATCACAGACGACCTCACCCTAGTGGTGAAGCTCCTGGAGCGCCTCTTCTACAACAAGATGCAGTATTTGCTCGAGAACGACAGCCACGGCTACTTCCGCCTCAAGGAGAGGCTGACCAGCAGCACCGTAAGGCTCAGTACAAACGACGCCATGATCCGCGAGACGTTCTGGAACTACTACCACGGAGTCGTGTGATGGGCCCCAAGCCGGTTCGGAAGAAGCTCATCGAGGTGGCGCTGCCGCTGGAGGCAATCAACATCGCCTCGGCGCGGGAGAAGTCGATCAGGCACGGACACCCGTCCACGCTGCACCTGTGGTGGGCGCGGCGGCCACTAGCCGCTGCCCGGGCCGTGATCTTCGCTCAGATGGTCGACGATCCCTCGGCTCACCCCGACCTCTTCCCAACCGAGAAGCTCCAGGAGAAGGAGCGCAAGCGGCTCTTCAAGATCATCGAGGAGCTGGTGCAGTGGGAGAACACCACCAACGAGGAGGTGCTGCAGCGGGCCCGTGACGAGATCTGGAACAGTTGGCGGCGCGCCTGCGCCGACAACGCCGATCACCCGCGCGCGACCGAGGTGTTCGATCGGGGGAGACTGCCGGCGTTCCACGATCCCTTCGCCGGTGGCGGGTCGCTGCCGCTCGAAGCCCAGCGGCTGGGCCTTGAGGCTCATGCCAGCGACCTCAATCCGGTAGCAGTACTGATCAACAAGGCGATGATCGAGATCCCCCCTAGGTTCGCCGGGCTGTCGCCGGTGAATCCAGAGTGGCAGGATCGAGGTGCACGCGAGAAGGAGCTGCGGTCCTGGCATGGCGGGGAGGGGCTTGCCGAAGACGTCCTCTACTACGGCAAGTGGATGCGCGATGAGGCTCAGCAGCGCATCGGGCACCTCTACCCGAAGATCGATATCACGGCCGAGATGGTCCGGGAACGACCTGATCTGAAGTCGCTGGTGGGGCAGAGTCTCACCGTGATCGCCTGGATCTGGGCGCGAACCGTTGCGAGCCCTAACCCGGCATTCGCCCATGTGCACGTCCCGCTTGTATCGACGTTCATGCTGTCCACGAGGCCAGGCAAGGAGGCTTACGTCGAGCCATTGATCGAGGATGGCGGGTACCGGTTCAAAGTGAAGATCGGAAGACCGAGGAACACTGAGGCGGCTGAGAGCGGTACGAAGCTGACGCGAGCGAACTTCGTGTGCTTAATGTCTGGGGCGCCAGTCTCGGGTGACTACATCAAGGCAGAGGGCAAGGCGGGTCGTATGGGTGCGCGGCTGATGGTGATTGTCGCAGAGGGCGAGCGAGGCCGAGTGTACCTGCCCGCGATCGAGGCGCACGAAGCGGTGGCCAGGAGAGCAAGGCCGGGCTGGAGACCCGAGGTCACAATCTCGGGTAGCACGCAGTATCTTGGCGCCAAGCCCTATGGCATGGATCAGTTCGATCAGCTCTTCACTGACCGACAACTTGTCGCCTTGACGACGTTTGTTGACCTGATCGAAGGTGCGAGCCAGCGCGCCATGAACGACGCAGTACGCGCGGGCCGCGGTGAGGATGGACGTCGCCTTGAAGATGGTGGCACCGGGGCGCGCGCCTATGGGGATGCGTTGGCGGCGTACCTTGCGTTCGCCATAGACAAGGGTGCGAACTACTGGTCGACCGTGTGTGCGTGGCACCAAACGCGTGATGGGAGTGTCTCGACCTTTGGGCGGCAGGCAATACCCATGGTGTGGGACTACGCCGAAGCCAATCCTCTCAGCGAGTCGACCGGGAATGTGCTGCTTGGAGTGCAGCAAGCGTCGAAGATGGTCGCGGCCCTTGGGGTGGGGGCCAGAGGCCTAGCGTCGCAGGAAGACGCCGCGGTTCAGTCGACCAGCGCGGACAAGGTCATCTCGACCGATCCTCCGTACTACGACAACGTCCCTTACGCGGACCTCTCCGACTTCTTCTACGTGTGGCTCCGGCGCTCGCTGAGGCCCGTGTTCCCAGCCCTCTTTGCTACTGTGGCCGTCCCGAAGGCCGAGGAGCTTGTCGCGTTCGCCTACCGTCACGATGGAAAGGCCGGTGCGGAAGCCTTCTTACTTGCGGGGATGACTC
>JADLGX010000024.1 GCA_020849095.1 Candidatus Eiseniibacteriota bacterium | reverse complement strand
TGGTTCGATCCGCGAAAGACCGGCGGCGACATGCACTTCCTGGAGCACCTCGAGGAACTGCGCCGCCTGCTGCAGCACGTGATCGGCGGCGTGGTGGTGGGCGCGCTGGGCGGCTGGTGGCTGGCGCCGCGCGTGCTGGCCGACCTCATCGCGCGCACGGTCAAGACCACCGTGGTCATGTCTCCGTTCGAGGCGTTCAACGAGCGCCTCAAGCTGGCGGCGCTCATCGGGCTGATGATCGCGCTGCCCTACGTGCTGTGGCGCGTGTGGTCGTTCGTGGTGCCGGGGCTGCTGCGGCGCGAGCGCAAGTGGATCCTGCCGCTGTCGGTCATGTCGTGCATCCTGTTCGCGGGCGGCGCCTACGTGGCCTACGCCTACGTGGTGCCGCTCGTGGTCCGCATGCTCGAGCAGTTCCTGACCCCGGGCATGATCTCGCAGATCCGGCTCAGCTTCCTGCTCGACTTCTTCTACAACATGGCTCTCGCCTGCGGCGTGATGGCGCAGCTGCCGCTCGTGACCATGCTGCTCACCGCCATGGGGCTGGTGACGCCGGTGTTCCTGCTCAAGCAGTGGCGAATCGCCATGGTGGTCATCTTCGTGGTGACCGCGGCGATCACGCCCGGAGACGTGGTGAGCGCGCAGGTGGTGATGGGCGGCCCGATGGCGCTGCTCTACTTCATGAGCGTGGGATTGTCGTTCCTGGTGGCCAGGAGAAACACGCGGGCCGAGGCCGACGAGGCCGCGCCGCCCGACGAGGGAGAACCCCGGAATGCCTGAAGGCAAGTCGCGCCCGGCTCGTAAGAGCAGCAGGACCCGCAAGGCCGCGCCACCGCTCGCGCGCGTCAACCGCCCGCGGCGCATCGCCGCGCCCACGCCGCTGCTCGCCGTGGACATCGGCAACAGCGAGACCGTCGTGGGCCGCTTCCTGGGCTCCGAACTGGACGGATTCTGGCGGCTCACCAGCGGGCGCAGCACGCAGGACGAACTGCGGCTCGCGCTCGAGATGCTCGTGCACACGAGCGCGGTGGGCTGGGGGAGCATCCTGTGCTCGGTGGTGCCGTCGCTGACCCGGCCGTGGAGCGAGGCGCTGCGCGCGGTGACCGGCAAGCGCCCGCTCGAGGTGAGCGCGGCGACCGCCTGCATTCCCGTGCACGTGACCGATCCGGACTCGGTGGGCGCCGACCGGCTCGCCAACGCCTACGCCGCGCGCAAGCTGTACGGCGCGCCCGCGATCGTGGTGGACCTGGGCACGGCGACCACGCTGGACTGCGTTTCCAAGGGCGGCGCCTACGTGGGCGGCGCGATCGCGCCCGGCGTGGTGACGGCGTCCGAGGAGCTGTTCCGGCGCGCCGCCAAGCTGGCCCGCGTGGACCTGCGCCGCCCCGAACGCGCGCTGGGGCGCACGACGGAAGAATGTCTCCGCGTCGGCGTACTCTGGGGAAACGCGGGGCTGGTGGACTCGCTGGTGCGGCGCGTGCGCGCCGAACTGGGCGGGCACCCCAAGGTGATCGCCACGGGCGGGCTCGCGCCCATTCTCGCGCCCGAGTGCGAGACGGTGGATCTGGTGGACGAAGGCCTCACGCTCAAGGGGCTGAGGCTGCTGTGGGAAGAGTTGTCCTGAAGGGCCGGACTCGAACCAATCGATACGTTGGGGAGGAGAAACTAGTGACCAAGCGCATTCTCGTTCTGCTTTTCGCCGGGCTGCTGGCCGCGGCGGGCATGTCGGCCTACAAGCCGGCCAAGAAGGCATTCCGTCCCGTCCCGCCGACCGCGGTCGCGCAGGACTCGCTCATCCGTCCGGGTGAGGAGCACTTCGAGCACCTGTGGCAGCTGACGTTCGGCGGCCAGAACGCCGAGGCCTACTGGAGCGCCGACGGCACCAAGCTGTCGTTCCAGGCCACGGTCGGGGACAACAAGTGCGACCAGCAGTACGTGTACGACCTGCGCACCGGCAAGGTGACGCTGGTCAGCACGGGCAAGGGCCGCACGACCTGCGGCTACTTCTACGACAACGACAAGCGCGTGCTGTTCGCCTCGACGCACCTGGGCGGCGACGCCTGCCCGCCGGAGCCCGACATGAGCAAGGGCTACACGTGGGCGATCTACCCGAGCTACGACATCTTCACCGCCAAGGTGGACGGCACCGACCTGCGCCAGCTGACCAATCATCCCGAGTACGACGCCGAGGCCACGCTGTCGGTGGACGGCAAGTGGATCATCTTCACCAGCAAGCGTGACGGCGACGTGGATCTGTACAAGATGCGTCCGGACGGCTCCGAAGTGACGCGGCTCACCAACACGCCCGGCTACGACGGCGGCGCGTACTTCTCGCACGACGGAACCAAGATCGTGTGGCGCACGTTCCGCACCACGGACTCCACCGCGCTCGCGCGCTTCCACGGCCTGCTCGCGCAGGACCTGGTGATGCCGAACAAGATGGACATCTACGTGGCCAACGCCGACGGCTCGGACCAGCGCCGCATCACGGACAAGCCGGGCGCCTCGTTCGCGCCGTACTTCACGCCGGACGACAAGCAGATCATCTATTCGTCCAACTGGGAAAACCCGCGCAGCCGCAACTTCGACCTCTACATGGTCGACGTGGCGGGCAGCGAGCCGCGCCCCATCACGCGTGACTCGGACTTCGACGGATTCCCCATGTTCAGCCCGGACGGCAAGTGGCTGGTGTTCTGCTCGAACCGCGGCGGCAAGGTGGAAGGCGAGACGAACATCTACCTGGCGCAGTGGAAGTAGGGGATTCCAGACGAGGGGCGGCGAAGGAGCGTGGCATCCCCGGCGCGATTCGATTCGCGCTCGCGGCCGCCGCGCTCCTCGCCGTGTATCT
>JADLGX010000023.1 GCA_020849095.1 Candidatus Eiseniibacteriota bacterium | reverse complement strand
GGCGGGCTGTGCACGCTGGGCGACCCGGACGGCAACTCCAACGCGCCGCGCCTGCAGGTGGAGGGCGGCGTGTTCCGCATGTCGGGCGGCTTCACGCGCCAGAGCGGCACCAACTTCGGTCACGTGGGCGGCACGATTCATCTGGAAGGCGGCGCGATCAGCTGGCCGTTCGGGTCGTGGCCGGTCACCAGTACGATCGGCGCGCCGCAGCTCTGGATCTCCAACGGCCTCACCACGACCATCGGGACGTTCGCCGTCGGCCGCGGCGGGCAGGGACTGCTGCGCGTCGCTCGGCCGAACACGCGCGTCAACACGCTCGGCTTCATCGCCCTCGGCGACTCGGCCGCCGGCAACGGCTCCATCGTCGTGGACTCCTCGGCGGTCATGAACATCCAGTCCCAGCTGCTCGTGGGCAACGCCGGCACGGGAAGCGTCACCGTGCTACACGGCGGCCGGCTCGAGCCGGTGTCGGATCTCTTCTTCGGCGTCGCCGCCGGTTCGAACGCCACCGGACTGGTGTCGGGTCCGGGTTCCACCGTCACACTCGCCAACCTTCTCAACCTGGGTGGCCTCGGCGGCACGCCCGGCGGTCCGTCGCACCTGACGGTGGATTCTTCCGGCGTGGTCGAGGTGACTTCGCCCACGGGCTCTGCGCGCGTGTTCCCCGGCACCGGTCATCTCACGGTACGCGAGGGCGCGGTGTTCCGCGCCGCCACGCTGCTGCTCGACGGGACGTGCGATCTGGTGGCGGCCAAGCTCGACGTGGCGTCCGTCCAGGTGGGCAACACCGGCAGCCTGCTGGGGCGTGGTCTCGTGACGGGCAGCCTGCAGTCTTCCGGCCTCGTGGACCTCACGCCGCCCGCGGGCTCGTTGGGCGTGCTTCGCGTGAACGGCACGGCGCTTCTGGTCGGGGGCGGCACGCTGGGCGTGGCGTTGGGCCGGGGCGCCGGCCCGCGCAGCGACACGCTGTCGTGTGGCGGCTCGCTCACGCTGGCCGGCACGCTCGCCCTGCACGCCGACCCGAGCTTCCTGCGCGTGGTCGGAGACACGTTCGTCGTCGCGACGGGCTCTTCCGTGACGGGCAGCTTCAGCGCCATCACCTGGAACGGCGCTCCGGCCGCGGCGCTGTTCGACGTGATCGTGCAGCCCACGCGCGTGCTGGTCGTGACGAAGGCGGCGACGCTCGGGATCGAGTCCAGCCCGGCGCCCACCGCGCTGCGCTTCCGCTCGGTCGCGAGCATGGCCCGCATGGCGTTCGAACTGGAGCTGCCGGCGGAAGCCGACGCGCGCGTGACGCTGCACGACGTGACGGGGCGTGAAGTGGCGCGCCTGCACGAAGGCCGCCTGACGGCGGGCACGCACCGCATGGCGGTCGCCGAACGCACGCTGCCGAGCGGTATGTACTTCGCGCGCGCCCAGGTGATCCGCGACGGCCGGACCGAAGTCCGGACGGCGAAGGCGGTGCGCATCCGCTAGTTCAGCGGAGCAACGAAGCAACGGGGCGTCGGGAACGCGGTGCGAGACGGGGGTCTCGCACCGCACCCGGCGCCCTACTTTGCGCCCGCCGTGCGCACCAGCCGCGCCACGCATTCGATGTGCGGCGTGTGCGGGAACATGTCGAAGGGCGTCACCTCGGCCAGCTCGTAGCCGTACGCGGCGAAGTCCTTGAGGTCGCGCGCCAGCGTGGCGGGGTTGCACGACACGTACACGATGCGGCTCGGCGCCAGCTCGGCGCAGCGGAACACCACGCGCGGATGCAGCCCGGCGCGCGGCGGGTCCACCACGATCAGGTCGGGCCTCACGGGATTCGCGCGCTGGCCCTTGGCCCATTCGCGCATCACCTGACGCGCCTCGCCGCACTCGAACTGGGTCTCGCCCAGCCCGTTGAGGTCGGCGTTGCGCCGCGCGCGCGTGACCGCGTCGGCAATGGACTCCACGCCCACCGCGCGTTTGGCGGCGCGCGCGAACAGCAGCGTCATGGTGCCGGCGCCGCAGTACAGGTCGAGCACGGTCTCGTCGCCGGTCAGCTGGGCCGCGTCGAGCGCGCCCTGGTACAGCCGCTCGGCCTGGGCGCTGTTGGTCTGCAGGAACGCCGTGCCCACGACCTCGAACTGCAGCCCCAGCAGCCGCTCGATGATCGCGTCGGAGCCGCGCAGCACCATCTCTTCTTCCATGAACGCCACGTTGGAGTGCGACGTGTTGATGCCCAGCGTGACGGACTTCACGTCGGCCGACAGCGCCGCGACCGCCTCGGCCCACGCCGACAGTCCGTCGATGTGGTCCGACGCGCCGATCAGGTGCACCGCGCACTCGCCGGTGAGCGCCAGGTGGCGCACGGTCAGGAAGCGCACCACGCCCACGTGCTGCGTCGGGTGGTAGGGCTCCCAGCGGTACTCGCGCGCGAAGCGCTGCGTGAGCCGCACGATCTCCACCACGAGCGGCGTGGTGAGCCAGCACTCGGTCAGCTCGAACACCTTGTCCCACGTGCCGCGCTCGTGCATGCCCAGGACGGCCGAGCCGTCGGGGGCGCGCATGAAGCTGAACTCCATCTTGTTGCGGTAGTGCCACGGCGAGGGCGCCGGCACGATGGGGTTCACCCTGGGGTTCGCGATGCCCGCCAGGTGCTGCAGCGTTTCGCGGACCTGGCGCTCCTTGATCGCGATCTGCTGCTCGTAGGGCAGCTCCTGCAGCCGGCAGCCGCCGCAGATGGCGGCGTGAGCGCAGCGCGCTTCGATCCGTGTGGCCGATGGCTCGTCCACGGACACCAGTTTGGCCTCGGCGAACGAACGCTGCTTCTTGGAAACGCGGGCGGTGATGCGGTCGCCGGGCAGCCCCCGGTCCACGAACACGACGCAACCTTCGTGGCGCGCAAGGGCTTTGCCGCCGAGGGCCAGATCTTCGACGCCCAGCGCTAACAGGTCTCGGACTTTCATGGATTCGGGGCGCCTTCGGCGGAAAAGTTCGTGGAACCAATTGGGGGATTCATCTGTCTAATCACGCACACCGACGTGATCCCCGCCCGGATCCGGACGCTAACACAGGGGGAAGTTCATGCGTACAACGACGCCGCGCGGCGCGCTCGCAGCTGCCGCCGTACTCGTCGCATTGGTGGCCGGCGTGTTCCATGCCGGCATCGCCGAGGCCCGCGCCTGGCTGGGCGTGTACACCCAGGAAGTCACCGACGAGCTCCGCGACGGGCTCGACCTGCGTGGCGCCGACGGCGTGCTGGTCGCGCGCGTGGTGCCCGGCAGTCCGGCCGATCGCGCCGGCCTGCGCAAGGGCGACGTGATCGTGTCGTTCGCCTCGCGCGGCGTGACGACGCCCGATCGGCTGTCCGAACTGGTTGGTGACGCGCAGAGCGGCGAGTCGGTCTCGATCATCGTGATGCGCGACGGCGAGCGCCGCACGCTGTCTGCGCGGCTCGACTCCCGCCCCGAGGACGGCACGCCCGCTCCTTCGGTCGACGACGACTCCGACGACGAAGACTCGTTCGAGGCTCCCGCTCCTCCGCGCGCCCCTCGCGCTCCGCGTGCCCCGGGCGAGGCCGGCCGGCGCCGCATCGAGATCCGTGTGCCCGAGCACGAAGCCCCGTCCGCTCCGGGCAAGCCCAAGGTGCGCACGTTCACCTGGAACGGCGAAGGCGACATGCCCGAGGAGATCCGCGAGCACATGGGCGACCTGCACCTCGAGGGACTCGAGGGGCTGCGCGGCCTGCAGGGACTCGAGGGGCTCGAGGGACTTCGTGAGGTCGGCCCGGGCGGCAAGCACCTCATGCTGCAGTCGGCCGGCCGTGGACGGCTGGGCGTGCGCGTCCAGGCGCTCGACTCCGACATGGCCTCGGCGCTCGGCGCGCCGGGCACCAAGGGCGTGGTCGTGCTCGAGGTGCTCGGCGGGACGCCGGCCGAAAAGGCGGGCCTCAGAGCTGGCGATATCTTGACGTCGGTTGACGGAACTGCGGTGTATGAAGCGAACGACCTTGTGAAGGCACTCGCGAACAAGGACGGCGCGG
>JADLGX010000022.1 GCA_020849095.1 Candidatus Eiseniibacteriota bacterium | reverse complement strand
GTGCGCCTGCGCATGCTCGACGCGGGTGGCCGCGTGGTGGCGGACGTGCTCGACGCTCCCCTGGCGCCGGGCGTGCACGAAGCACACTGGGGCGCGCGCCGCGCGGACGGTTCTCGCGTGCAGGCCGGCACGTACTGGGCGCTGCTCGAGATCCAGGGCGCGCGCTTCAGCAGCCGTGTCGTGATCACGCGCTGAAACTCGCGAGCTTCGTGCGGGGGCACGAGGCGAAGCGAAGCGGCCCGGCCGACCATTCATCCGTCGTCCGGGCCGTGCTGTTTCCTGCGGGCGCCTTCGCGTGCCGCCCTACGCCCCGGCCCGCGCCTTGTGCTGCTCGATCAGCTTTTCCACCACCTCGGGCTCGGCCAGCGTCGTGATGTCGCCGAGTCCCGTGTACTCGCTGCCCGCGATCTTGCGCAGGATGCGGCGCATGATCTTTCCGCTCCGCGTCTTGGGAAGCCCCGGCGCGATGTGGATGATGTCGGGAGTCGCGAAGCCACCGATCGCGTGCCGCACCTGCTCCTTGAGCGCGCCCTCGAGCTCGGACGCCTTCTGGCCCGCGTACTCGGAGCCCAGGATGACGTACGCGTAGATCCCCTGGCCCTTGATGTCGTGCGGATAGCCGACGACCGCGGCCTCGGCCACGGCATCGTGCGCGACGAGCGCGCTTTCGACCTCGGCGGTGCCGAGCCGGTGCCCGGACACGTTGAGCACGTCGTCGATGCGGCCCGTGATCCAGTAGTAGCCGTCGGAGTCGCGCGTGCAGCCGTCACCGGTGAAGTAGTGCCCCTTGTACTGGGTGAAGTAGGTCTCCTTGAAGCGCTGGTGGTCGCCCCAGACCGTGCGCGCCTGGCCGGGCCACGGCGTGTCCAGGCACAGCGCGCCCGAAACGCCGTTGCCCTCGATCAGGCGGCCGTTCTCGGGGTCCACGACGATCGGCTTCACACCGAAGAACGGCAGCGTCGCGCTGCCGGGCTTGGTGGGCGTGACGCCGGGAAGCGGCGTGATCAGGATGCCGCCGGTCTCCGTCTGCCACCACGTGTCCACGACGGCGCAGTTCCCGCCGCCCACGACGTCGTGGTACCAGCGCCAGATCTCGGGATTGATGGGCTCGCCGACGCTGCCGAGAATGCGCAGGGACTTTCGCGAGTAGCGCTTCACGTGCTCGTCGCCGGCCTGCGCGATGGCGCGCAGCGCGGTGGGAGCGGTGTAGAAGATGTTGATGCCGAGGTCGTCCACCATGCGCCAGTAGCGGCCCGGATCGGGGTACACGGGCGTGGACTCGAACATCACCGTGGTGGCGCCGTTGGCGAGCGGGCCGTACACGATGTAGCTGTGCCCGGTGATCCAGCCCACGTCGGCCGCGCAGCAGTAGACGTCGCCGTCGTGGTAGTCGAACACCAGCTTGTGCGTGTAGGCGGCGTACACCATGTAGCCGCCCGTCGTGTGCATGAGACCCTTGGGCTTGCCGGTGCTGCCCGACGTGTAGAGCACGAACAGCGGGTCCTCGGCGCCCATCCACGCCACCGTGCTGGTCGAACGCTGCTTCTTCATCTCTTCGTCGAGCCAGTAGTCGCGCCCGGCCTGCATGGGCACGTCGTTCTCGGTGCGGCGCGCCACGAGCACGGTCTCGACCATGTTCATGCCTTCGACGGCGCGGTCGGTGATGCTCTTGAGCGGAATGTGCTTGCCGCCGCGCATGCCCTCGTTGGCCGTGATCACGACCTTGCAGCGCGCGTCCACGATGCGGTCGCGCAGCGACTCGCTCGAGAAGCCGCCGAACACCACCGAGTGCACCGCGCCGATGCGCGCGCAGGCGAGCATGGCGTAGACGGTCTCGGGGATCATGGGCATGTAGATGCAGACGCGGTCGCCCTTCTTGACGCCGTGCGCCAGCAGCACATTGGCCAGCCGGCAGACGTTGTGCTTCAGCTCGCGGTACGAGATGTGGCGGTACACGCCCGGCTCGTCGGCGGCCCAGATGATCGCGGTCTTGTCGCCCTTGGTGGGCAGGTGGCGGTCCACGCAGTTGAAGCAGGCGTTCAGCCGGCCGCCCGAGAACCAGGAGAAGTCCACTTCCTCGTAGTCGGCGTCGAACACCGTGGTCCAGGGGTGGAACCAGTCGATGCCCTTGGCCTGCTCGGCCCAGAAGCCGACCGGATCCTCGAGCGAGCGCTTGTACAGCTGCTCGTAGTCGTACATGGACTTCACGTGCGCGCGTTCGCGGATGTGCGGCTTGACCTCGTAGATGTCCTGGGACACGGCCCCCTCCGGTCGAATGGGACGCAGGCGCGAGGCCCGCGTGATATGCCAGCAACCCGCAAAACCTAGTCCCGTGAGCCGCCCGGTGGAAGGAGCGAGTTGCGCGCCGATGCCCGCAAAACGGGGTTTCGGAGCAACGCCGGGCCCGGGCGACTTGTCAGCGCGGGCCGCGGCCCATAGCCTGCACGATTCGCCGCCTTCCGAACCCCACCTGCGCCCGCCGGATCCCGCTTGGACTCCTTGCCACTCGACATCGCCCGCCAT
>JADLGX010000021.1 GCA_020849095.1 Candidatus Eiseniibacteriota bacterium | reverse complement strand
GCTCGCGTTCTACACCAAGGTCGGCACGGCTGTGGTTCCGGACACGTCGTTCGAGGACTTCTGGCCCGGCGCGCCGAACGGCGCGGACCTCTTCGACCCGAAGATCATTTATGACCAGTTCAACGACCGGTGGATCGTGATGGCGCTGAACGGGCGTCGTCTGGCCGAGACCTACTACGCGATCTCGATCTCGCAGACCGGGAATCCCGAGGGGGCGTGGTGGACGTACTACAGCCGCTCCGACGCCGACAGCGGGGCCACGGACCTGTGGGCGGACTTCCCCGGGCTCGGGTTCGACGCGGGCGATCGCACCGAGAACACGAACACGATGGGGTGGGTGTACATCACGACGAACCAGTACACACTGGGTGACTCGTTCACGTACGCCGCGATCAAGGCGTATCCCAAGGGGTTCCTGTACGACGGCCAGGGTTTCACCTCGTGGGTCTACTCGAACATGAACGACGCGGCCGGGGACAAGGCGTTCACGGTGAAGCCGGCTGAGTTCGAGGGCTCGGGGCTCGTTCCGCCGGTGATGTACTTTGTGGACACCGAGTCGGGCGGCGCGAGCGTGATCAACATCCGCTCGATGTCGGCGCCCGGATCGGCGGGTGGCTCGCCGACGCTCGGCGCACCCAACGACGTCGTGGTGAACGCGTACGCACCGCCTCCTGAGGGTGAGCAGCCGGGCGCGGGGCAGATCGACACGGGCGACTGCCGCACGCAGGACGTGATCTACGACTTCGGCAACATGTACACGGCGTGGACCGAGTCGGAGGACTGGGGCAACGCGACGGTCGAGGCGGCGTTGCGTTCGATGAAGTTCACCTCCGGCGGCTCGGTGACGTGGCAGGCCACGTTCGGCGCGGACGCGTTGTTCTACGCGTGGCCGAACATCCACGACGACGTGTCCGACAACGTGGCCATGGGATTCTCTCGCTATGGAGACGGTGAGCACGCCAACATCCGTTGGACGGGGCGCACGGCGGCGGCCGCGTCGTGGGAGGGCAGCGCCCAGCTCATCGGCGGGTCGGTGACCTACGACCCGAGCGGCAACTTCGTCGAGCGCTGGGGAGACTACTCCGGCATCGACAACGACCTGGCGAGTGACGGCACGGGCTTCTTCTTCCACAACCAGATCGCGAACTCGTCCTCGACGTGGCTGACCTATGTCGGCGGCACGTCGTACGGCCTCCCGAACGAGTACCACTTCAACGACGGTGGCTCGCTCTTCTATGGTTCGGATCTGGAGCGGTACTTCACGTTCCGCATCGACAGCTTCGACTGGGCCGGCGTCGCGATCTACAACCAGACCGGCGGCGACAACGACATCTCGGTCGACGACTCCAATCCGTTCGGCACGCCCTACGAGACCGTGACCGGCGGCACCGACGTTCGCGACTTCATCGTGACCGACGGGCGCGACTGGGGGGACACCTACCACCACGCCCGCGTCTTCAACTTCGGCGGCGCGACCGGGTTCCGCTATGAGTCGCGCAACGTCGCGCTGGACTTCGGCACCGGCGGCTCGTATTCCGAGAGCTTCACCAACTTCGAGATCATGGATCTGTACGAGTTCGCGTCCACGAACGGCAAGAACTACGCGTTCACCGTCGACATTGTTGGTTCTTCGCTCGACGCGGACGCTTGGGCGTTCAGCGGCAGCCGCGTGTCGGGAGACCGCTTCAACCACGACGGCTCGTCGCAGGCCACCGGCGGCGGAATCGACGAGGCCGTCGAGTTTACCGGCGACGGCACCGTGTGGGGCTTTGCGGTGATCAACGAGAACTTCGCGATCGGCGATTACACGGCCAAGCTCTGGCTCGCCCCGGTCGTGGACGCGATCAGCTCGTACGCGGCGTGCGGCGGGATCGGGTTCACCAGCCCGGCTCCGACGCTCACCGAGGGCACCACGCCGGTGACGTGGACGCTCGTGGCAGGACCCGCGGGGGCGTCGATCAACGCCGCGACGGGCGTTGTCTCCTGGCCCGTCCCGGCCCCCGGCATCGCCAACGTCACCATCCGGGCCACGAACCCCGCCGGGTCGGACGATGAGGCCTACACCATCGTCGTGGGCGCGGCGCCCCCGGCGCCGGCGAGCATCAGCGCCAGCGACTTTGACTTCTGCGGTCGCATCGTCGTTCAGTGGCCGGCGACGGCGGGCGTGACCCAGTACCGGCTCTATCGCAACATCGTCAACAACTTCGCGACCGCGTCTCTGCACGCGACGCTCGCCGGCACGAGCTACAGCGATCCCTTCCCCGCCACGGCTCACGGTCAGAGCTATTTCTACTGGGTCGTCGCGGTGAATGCCTGCGGGAACAGCGCCCCGACGGGCCCGAACCGCGGCGTCTGGGGCGAGCCGGGTGACGTCAATGAGGATGGTCTGGTCGATATCCTCGACTTCCTCGACTTCATCGACTCGTTCAGTTTCTGCGAGCTGGAGCCGGCGCCCTGCGGCCTTGCCGTCGATGCGGACTTCAACGGTGACACGTTCGTCGATATTCTGGACTTCCTTGACTTCATTGACGTCTTCGACGATCCCTGCACGCCCTGATCTCACGCGTGCCGGAGACAGCTCGGGGCGATCGACGCCCCGGGCGGAACATCCCCAGTGAACCCCGTTGGACCCCGGGCGGTTCCTCTTGAGGAGCCGCCCGGCTTTCGTTGTCGCCTCGCGCACCCGACTCCGGTGGGACGATCGAGCCGCGGCGCCAGCGGAATCCGAGTGGACAGGAGCCAAGCGCGTTGTGCTAGACTACCCGCCGATCACACTGCGGCCTCCGGAGTGCTCGGCGGCCCGGCGCAGGCGAGTGATCGAATGGGTCGGCGCTGTTCTCGCCCGAGGTTGCGAAGCGGCTCATTGGTCACGGGTTCTCGGGCGAGGGACGCGAGTCGTGGTGAACATTTACGTCGGCAATCTTCCTTTCTCGATGACAGAGTCGGAGCTGCGCAGTCTGTTTGAGCAGCATGGTCAGGTCGTGCGCGCCTCGGTCGTGATTGACCGTGAGACCGGGCGTTCACGCGGCTTCGGGTTCGTAGAGATGTCCGACGACAACCAGGCACGCGCCGCGATCGAGGCCATGAACGGCGCCGACGTCGGCGGACGCGGGCTCAAGGTCAACGAGGCACGCCCGCGCGAGCAGGGTGGCGGCGGGGGCGGATTCGGTGGTGGAGGTGGCGGGGGTCGCCGCGGCGGCGGCGTTGGTGGCGGCTACGGCGGAGGTGGAGGTGGCGGTGGCGGGTACGGAGGCGGTGGCTACGGCGGAGGCGGTGGCTACGGCGGTGGCGGTGGCGGCGGCGGTGGTGGCGGACGCCGCGGCGGGGGCGATCGCGGAGACCGCGGAGACCGGGGAGACCGGGGCGATCGCGGCTGGTAATCAGCGACATCCGAAAACGACAGCACGTGAAGGGCCGATCCGGATCTCCCGGGTCGG